>NZ_JBXAYG010000009.1:0-29082 GCF_056782155.1 Dellaglioa sp. CoH-55-MRSF-9
ACTTTTTTCTTTATTTCAACTGTGAACATAGTAAAACCCCCTGAGTTAGATTTCTCCAACTCAGGGGGTTCACTTCAACACCCAAAGTTATTTTCTTTTTAGTGGTATACTACACAAGTAGTAAAATACAAAATTTCGGGGTAGAGAATACAGCGTTAAGTGCCAAAAGGACGGAATGTGTCTTTTGGACGAAGGCTAGCGATAGCTGCGGTTGTGTTTTCGCATTCGCCGCATACCACAATGTGGCAACTCCAACGAGGAGATGTCTGAATCATGGAAAATTTAACAAAGAGGTTAACCGCAAAGAATATAGCGGTGATGGGTCTATTATTGGCTGGTCAAATTATTCTAACTAATTTATTATCGTATCAGGTATTGACGTTACGGATAAGTTTCACTTTTATTGCGACTTATCTATTAGCGGCGTGGTTTGGCCCATTACTGGGTGGTATTGGTTCTGTTTTATCGGATTTACTTGGAACAGTATTATTCAGTAAAGGAGGTACATTTTTCTGGGGATTCTCGCTATCTGCTTTCTTAGGTGCGTTTTTCTATGGACTTGTATTTTATAAAAAACCATTTACGTTACCGCGAATTATTATTGCCGTATTAATCAATGTCGTTGTTATTGATTTATTGTTAAATACATTCTGGCTAGTATTAATGTACCAGTCACCTTGGACAATTATCTATGCACGTGCTATCAAAGATTTAATTTTAATTCCAATTCAAATTATTTTGTTATATATGGTTGGTAATAATAAACAAATCCAAAGATTAGGTAAACGATTATAGGAGGATTCAATCTATGCCATTGATGAAAATTGATATGATTGAAGGCCGTTCTGAAGGCCAAATAAAAGAAATTTTAGATATTGCTTATGATGTAATGCTTAATTCATTTGGCGCACCAGTTAGTGACAGATATCAAATTGTCACTCAACATCCAATAAATGAAATGCAAATTTTAGATACTGGGCTTGGATTTATGCGAACAAAAGAAGTATTGGTCTTTAGTTTAACAACGCGACCAAGAACGACAGAGCAAAAAGAAACCTTCTATCAACAGTTAATGCAACAGTTACAAACAAAAGTTGGATTGAGACCAGAAGATTTAATGATTAATTTAACAACTAATACTGATGAAGATTGGAGCTTTGGCATGGGCCAAGCACAATTTTTAACGGGTGACTTATAGAAATTAACCAGACGGCGAATTTATTTTCGTCGTCTATTTATTTGCTAAAGAAGGGTGAATCACTGATAAATTTACTAAAATAAGTTATAATAAAGAAAATAAACTATTTGGAGGAATTTAAATGTCAATTTTAGTTTTGGGTGGCGCAGGTTACATTGGTTCACATACTGTTGATCAATTAGTAGAAAATAGTCGTGATGTTGTTGTTGTCGATAATTTAGTGACAGGGCACTTAGAGGCTGTTAATAAAAAGGCAAAATTTTATCAAGGAGATATTGCGGATAAAAATTTTATGCGCAATGTTTTCAAAAATGAGGATATTGAAGCAGTTATTCATTTTGCAGCTTCATCTCTTGTTGGTGAATCAATGGTAAAACCATTAAAATATTTTGACAATAATACAGCAGGGATGATTCATTTACTTGAAGTCATGACTGAAGTTGGCGTTAAAAAAATCGTCTTTTCTTCAACAGCTGCAACATATGGTGAACCTAAAGTTGTCCCAATTCATGAAGATGACCCTCAAATTCCAACAAATCCATATGGTGAAAGTAAATTAGCCATGGAAAAAATTATGCACTGGACTGACGTTGCAGATGGTGTTAAGTTTGTCGCATTACGTTATTTCAATGTTGCTGGATCAAAACCAGATGGTAGCATCGGTGAAGATCACAATCCTGAAACACATTTAATTCCAATTATTTTACAAGTTGCTAACGGAGAACGTGAAAAATTACAAATTTTTGGGGACGATTATGATACCAAAGATGGTACAAACGTCCGTGATTACGTGCATGTTCTTGATTTAGCAGATGCGCACATTCGCGCCTTAGATTACTTACTTGCGGGAAATGAAAGTAATGCCTTTAACTTGGGTTCATCTAATGGATTTTCAAATATGGAAATTCTAGAAGCAGCACGCCGTGCAACAGGTAAAGAAATTCCTGCAGAAATTGCACCACGTCGTGCAGGTGATCCTTCAACTTTAATTGCAGCAAGTGAAAAAGCACATGAAATTCTTGGTTGGGCTCCTAAGTATGAAAATATGGAAGATATCATTAAGACAGCATGGACTTTTGAACAGACGCATCCAAATGGATTTTCAAAATAAATTAGTTATTAACCATAGGACAATTATTTGTCCTATTTTTTTGTTAATTTTCTCTTAGAAAAAATTTGTGATACTATTTTTGTGCTAAAATGTTAACAAAGCAGAGATAAAGGAAGATATGAATGAAAATTTTAGCAATTGATACATCGAATATACCACTCAGCGTCGCTGTTTTAGAAGATAGTGCATTATTAGCAACTATCACAACGAATATAAAAAAAAATCACAGTATTACATTGATGCCAGCAATTTCTGATGTCATGAAATTAGCAGGTATTAAGCCTGCAGAGCTAGACCGAATTGTGGTTGCACAAGGTCCAGGATCTTTTACTGGTCTCAGGATTGGCGTTGCCACAGCTAAAACACTAGCATTTACATTAGATTGTGAATTAGTTGGTGTCTCTAGTTTAGCAATGTTGGCTGCAGGTATTTCCACAAATAGTGATTCTGATATTGTACCGTTATTTGACGCACGTAGGAATTACGTATTCTCAGGTTTGTATAAAAATGATAATGAGCTTGTAAATGAATTACCAGACCAGCATAGAGAACTTGTGACTTGGGTGACTGAATTAAAAGAGCGTAACCGACCACAAATTTTTGTTGGAACTGATGTCGATTTATTTAAACAACAAATTATCGATATTTTAGGTGATCAGGCACAGTTTCCAGCTTCATTTTTAAATATTCCTCAGGCATTTATTTTGGGATTAATTGGTAAAGATAAAGAGCCCGCTAATCAGGAGACATTTATTCCGAATTATTTACGATTAACGCAAGCAGAGACGCAATGGTTAGAAACCCATTCAGATAAGGATCATAATACCTATGTTGAAAAAATTTAAAGCACGAGTGAAACAAATTATTCCAGAATTAAGACCAGATGAACCTGTTAGGACATTAGTTTTTCAGAATCATAGAATTAAAATTAGAAATGAAAGTTATTTTATGACACGTGCTGTTGTACCTGATATTCCGGAACTACTTGAGATTGAAAAAGCAGTTTATGATGGTAAATCACCATGGAGTGCAAAAATATTTGAAGGCGAAATTTGCCAAAAAAGCAAAACACTTTATTTAGTCTTACGTAAGGAAGATAAAATGTTAGGCTTTATTGGTTGTTCAACGGATGCAATAACGGGAGACGTACATATTGCGAATATTGCTGTTCTACCTGAATGTCAGGGTAGAGGGATGGGAAACTTTTTGGTAACGTCTATTACAAGGCGTGCTCGTTTAATGAGATTTAGAACAGTTAGTTTAGAGGTTCGCCGTGATAACCAGACGGCTTTAAATCTATACCACCAATTAGGATTTACTAAAGTGGGTATCCGAGAGAATTATTATGTTGAAGATGGGCAAGATGCTGTTGATATGTTGCTTAAATTAAAATAAAGGAATATGAATTAAGTTGAAAGAGGTCTCAATGGATAAAACGGAAAGAAATCTAATTTTAGCATTTGAATCAAGTTGTGATGAAACTAGTGTCGCAGTGGTCGAAGACGGTCATCTTATTTTGTCGAACATCATTGCAACGCAAGTTAATAGTCATAAACGTTTTGGTGGTGTTGTACCTGAAGTTGCCAGCCGCCACCATATTGAACAAATTACGAGTTGTATTAAAGATGCTATGACAGAAGCAAATGTAACTTATGATGATTTAGATGCTGTTGCGGTTACTTATGGACCAGGATTAGTTGGTGCTTTACTAGTAGGTGTTTCTGCTGCTAAAGCTATCGCATTTGCTCACGAGTTGCCTTTAATTCCCGTTAACCATATGGCAGGCCATATTTTTGCAGCGCGCTATGAATCTGAAATAGTGTATCCATCAATGGCTTTACTCGTTTCGGGTGGACATACTGAGTTAGTTTATATGCCTGAAGAAGGTCAATTTGAAATTATTGGTGAGACACGTGATGACGCAGCAGGTGAAGCTTATGATAAAGTTGGGCGTGTTCTTGGGATGACTTATCCATCAGGAAAAGAAATTGATGAACTTGCACATACTGGACAAGATACGTTTAATTTTCCGCGTGCCATGATCAAAGATGACAGTTATGACTTTAGTTTCAGTGGATTGAAAAGTGCCTTCATCAATACAGTTCACCATGCAGATCAATTAGGCGAAGAGTTGGACCGGGCTGATTTAGCAACAAGCTTTCAACAAAGTGTGATTGATGTACTTGCTGAGAAAACGGTACGTGCTTGTCATGAGTATGATATTAAACAATTAATTTTAGCCGGTGGTGTGGCAGCTAATAAAGGGTTACGTACAAGACTTGAATCTGATATGAAGAAAATGAATGATATTGAATTTGTGAAGGCGCCCATTAAATTATGTGGTGATAATGCTGCAATGATTGGTGCAGCAGGATATGTTGAATTTATTAAAGGTCAACGTGCAGGATTAAATTTAAATGCTGATCCTAGTTTAGAATTTGATTGGATAGTTTAATTATTATAAAATTAAAATAGAGATTTAGAGTTCGCCTTGTAATGCTAAACAGTTGTTTAACACTGGGGAGAACGCTAAATCTCTATTTTTTTGTAAATGGTTAATTTATATTTCTAAAATAATTTTTTGGTAAAATAAATTGGGATAGATAAACGAGTAATCCTAGTCCGAATAGAATAATAATTGTGGTTCCAAAAATAAAATCAAATTGTTGTAATTGATAGTACGCAATAATGCCAATTAACCACCAAATAATATTTAACCAATAAGGCAACGTTTTTTTCATAATAAAGTAAGTGACAAAAACAATTGCATATAATGGTGTAAAAACTGACGCGATAAAATATAAGAAATTTTGATAATTATCAATAGGAACTACCCATGCAATGACTAAGCCAAGCGCAACTATAATGATACTAATCAATTTCATATGTTTAAAGGAATGTATATTCTGAACGTTAATTGTTGCTGACATAACATCTAAAAATGTGGTTGTAACAGTTGAAAATATAATAATGAATAATGCGATTATACCTAAACCTGATGTAGCCAAGAACGAGGTAAAATCAGTGAATCCGGTTCTAGTTGTTAAAAGTAAGCCAATGGTAAACATGATTAAACTACCTAAAAAATAGCTAAACGAACTAACTGTAGACATAGCAAGTGGATGTTTTGTTGATTTTGTGTAATCACCTATTAGTGGTAGCCAAGATAACGCCATGGTGATATTTAATTCAACAGCTGATCCAAATGTCATATTTAAGCCATTGGAAGTATGTGAAACGGGTACTTTGAAAATTAAAAAAATCATGATACCTGCACCAATAACTAATAAATTAACAACAATTAAATTAATTCGATACAAACTATTTTCGCTAACTAATAACCAAATGATAATCAAAATAGCTATGACAAGTCCCATAATAATTGAATTTTTAAAATTAAGTAAGGAACTTGAAATACCATTCATTGCTGAAATTGCGTTGACGATCATAACAGCGGTCCAACCAATTAGTTGAATCAAATTGATAAGTGAAAATAAGAGCACACCTGTTGAGCCAAAAGCAACTTTAGTTGACTGAATGGCTGTCTGATGCTTTTTGGCACCAATATAACCAGCAGGTAGTAAGAAGAGACCACAACCAATTAAATGACCAATTAGAATTGCAAGGAAACCTTTAGAAAAGCCAAGTGGAGCTAGTAACATGCCCGTCATAATTTCGGCAATTGAAATGGCCGCACCTAGCCAAAGTAAAAATTGTCCACGTAATTCTTTAGTTTCTGTCATCTTAATCGTCCTCCAATTTAAAATAATGATTTATGGATTGAACTGTTTGTTCAATGTTCGGACTTTTAGCAATCAAGGAAATAACAGCAACTCCCGAAACAGTTGTAGTAGCCAGTTTGGCTAAATTATTTTCTGAAATACCACCAATTGCAACAATCGGGAGTTTACTAATTGATAGTAATTGATTTAAGCCAGCTATTCCGAGAGGCGCAGTCGCATCTGACTTTGATTTTGTAGGAAAGACAGGGCCACTACCAATATAAGCGATACCTGATAATTGATTGGCTTGTTTAATTTGATCGAGTGTTTGACAAGAAAGGCCAATCGCTAATTGACCCGCCGATTGATCTATCACATTTTGAATCTTTTGGTCATTTTGGCCAACGTGAATACCATCTGCTTGAATTTCAAGTGCTAAAGGTAGATCATCATCAATGAAAAAAGGAACTTGGTATTTTGTGCATAACCTCTGACATTCAATTGCGAGTGTCTTTTTTTGTATCCGGGTTAAAGGGGTTAAGAGATTTTTTTCTCTAAATTGGAAACAAGAAATGCCTGATTTTAACGCTCGTTCTAAAGTAGGTAGTAATTGATTGTCGGCGACGTCTTGAGTTCCTGCAATGAAGTAACTTGCTAACCATGATTGATTAAATGTCTTCATTTTGCGTTACCTCACGATATGCCCAATGATTTAATGGCCCGTGACCATGTCCAACGATAATACCGTTGCTAATTGTTGCTTCAACATATTTTTTAGACACTAAGATGGCCGTTTTAATATCTTGTCCTTTGGCAATTTCTGCTGCAATGCAGGCTGAGAGGGTATCACCAGTGCCATGAGTTCGAATTGTATCAATACGTTTCGAGCTCATCCAGAATGAATCGTTATCTTCTAATAATACAAAGTCATTTACGATATTTTCAGAGTTATAATGTCCGCCTTTAATGATGACGTTTTTTGCACCTAATAATTTAATCTTTTTTCCAGCTGCACTCATGTCTTCTTTTGAATTAATGGTCAAGCCAGTTATGACTTCAGCTTCTGGAATATTCGGGGTTACTACCGTGGCTAAAGGAATTAATTCTTCTTTGATTGTAACAACAGCATCCTCAGAAAGAAGTGTGGCACCGCCTTTTGCAACCATGACAGGGTCAACAATTAGGGGACCAAATTGATATTTTTTCAGATTTTTAACGACTACTTTAACGTGTTCTGAATCTGCAAGCATCCCTGTTTTGCATGCTTTAATGGCTAAATCATTTGCAATTGAGGCAAATTGTTCATTAATAATTTTAGCAGGGAGGGGAAGACTGTCTTGCACACCAAGTGTGTTTTGTGCAGTGATTGCGACGAGAACTGTTGCAGCATAGACATGCCGTTCTTGCATCGTTTTTAAGTCAGCTTGCATACCAGCGCCACCACTACTATCGGATCCAGCAATTGAAAGTGCTTGTGGAAAATCAGGCATTATAGGTCTCCTTTCATCGTTATCTGATTAGAAAGTTCATTTATCGTTATTAAATGTAGTTTATCAAGTAGGTTAACAATAAAACTACCTGGTTTTTCGGTAATTAACTCATCAGCAACAAGTTCACCAGTTGTTGCAAAGATAAGGCAGGCGATTCTTGCTGCTTCAAACTCATTATCTTTAGAGACAGCTGCAAACGCAGCAATTAAACTTGAAAGCATATCGCCTGAACCAACATGTGTTTGGAAAAGAGACGTTCCCTGTGTCACAGTTGCAACACGCTTTCCATCAGAAATATAGTCTGTAGGACCACTTAGAACAACCGTACAATTGTACCGTTTGGCTACAATTTTTGCGATTTCTGCTAAATCTGCAGAACCATTTCCTGCATCAATACCTTTTGCTTGCCATTCAACACCAGCTAATGCAGCAATTTCACCAGCATTACCGCGAATAAAATTAAAATGAAAATGCTCAAGCAAGTTTGTAATTACTTTTTGTCGGTAAGGCATGGCAACAGCAACTGGGTCTAGCACAAGTGGGATAGCTAAATCGTTTGCGATTTGACTAACCCTCTCAATGTAAGGTAATTCTGAACTTTTAAATGATCCCATATTGATTGTGGCAGCAGCAGAAATTTGTAACATTTCGGCTGCTTCTTCAATCGCACTGGGCATGATAGGGGAAGCGCCAATTGCGTTGAGTCCATTGGCAACGTCTTGAACCGTGATGTAATTAGAAATGTTGAAAATTACTGGGTTCTCTTCACGAAGTTTATCGAGTAGTTCTAATGGCATAACTTTCTCCTCTTGAGTACACAAAAACCCCACTCTTTGACAAAAAAATTGTAGAGTGGGGTCCTTCTTCACACTTTCCTACGCAAGTTTTGGCTTACAGGTTCGAAGGGATTAGGTTGAAAAAACCTATCTCAGTTCTTCTAAAGAACACCCCTAGTGTACTTATATTTTATTTTTAGATTACAACAAAAGAATAGGCTTTCATTCTTTAAATGTCAATAAATAAAAAAAAAAAAGCTAGCTTATTCTAAAGCTAAGCTAGCTTCTTCCCAATTAGTTTCTGCAGTCTCTATTGCAGTTTGAATAGATTGTAGTTCAGTTTGTAGTTCCTGAAGTTTATCTGCATCACTAAAAATAGTAGGTTGAGACATTTTTTCTTCAAGTTCTGTTTGATGAATTTCTAATTCACTT
Source organism: Dellaglioa sp. CoH-55-MRSF-9 (assembly GCF_056782155.1). The sequence goes on from NZ_JBXAYG010000009.1 coordinate 8,730, forward strand.
AATTCAGATTCTAAACGATCAATTTCACGTGTTAATTTACGTTGTTCCTTTTGCGTTTCTTTATTTTGTTGATAATTAGTTGTTGGTTTAACTTCAGGGACTTCTGAAGATGAGGCAATTTCAAGTGCCATTTTTTCGGCTGCGATAGCTTCTAATTCTTCTTTTTTATCAACATAATAATCGTAATCACCCATGTAGTAAGTAGAGCCTTCTTTTGAAACTTCAATAATACTTTCTGCAACTTTATTAATGAAGTAGCGGTCATGAGAAACAAGTAAGACAGTACCATCAAAGTTAGCAATCGCCTTTTCAAGGACTTCCTTACTATCAATGTCTAAATGGTTAGTGGGTTCATCAAAGATTAGGAAGTTATCTTTGTCCATTGCAAGTTTGGTCAAAGCAAGACGCGCTTTTTCACCACCACTTAAATTTGAGACACGTTTCAAAACGTCATCCCCAGAAAATAGAAATCCACCTAATAATGATCGAATATCTGTTTCAGGAGTTGAAGGATGATCATTCCAGAGTTCATCTAAAACAGTATTTTTATCTGTTAATTGATTTTGCTCCTGATCGTAGTAGCCAACATGAACATTAGCGCCAAGGAATGCTTCACCACGAATAAATGGAATTTGGCCTAAGATACTTTTAAGTAAGGTTGATTTTCCCACACCATTCGGGCCAACAATAGCTTGAACTTGATGCTTATGTAAATCAATTGAAACGGGTTCAGATAACACTTTATTATCGTAACCAACAGCTGCCCCGGCAACAGTTAAAACGATATTACCACTCTCATCTGCAGATTTAAAACTAAAACGAGGGGCTTTTTCGTCACCTTCTGGTCGGTCAAGTTTATCTAATTTTTCGAGTTGTTTACGACGACTTTGCGCTCGTTTTGTTGTTGAGGCTCGAACAATGTTTTTATTAACAAAATCTTCGAGTTTTTCAATCTTATCTTGTTGTTTTTCGAAAACTTTCCATTCTTGTTTTAAATTAGCTTCTTTTTTTACAATAAATTGGGAGTAGTTGCCATTGTAGTGAGTCGTTTCATTATGGCTCATATCATAAACTTCTGTCACAATTTTATCTAAGAAGTAACGATCATGAGAGACAATTAAGAGTGCCCCTGTATAAGTCTTCAAATAGCCTTCTAACCAAGTTAGTGTCTCAATATCTAAGTGGTTAGTTGGTTCATCTAAAATTAATAAATCACGTTTTTCTAAAAGTAATTTTGCTAAGGCTAAACGTGTTTTTTGACCACCAGAGAGAGTCCTAATATCGCGATTGAAATCTTCTTCATAAAATCTAAAACCATGTAAAACAGAACGGATTTCTGATTCATAACCATAGCCATTTTTTTCACTGAAATCATGTGAAACTTGATCATAGGTTGATAATAGTTTTTCAAATTTTTCAGAATCTTCTGCATTTTTAGGATCAGCAATTTGGGCTTCTAATGTATGAATTTGGATTTCCATTTTTTTTAAATAATCAAAAACACGACTCATTTCGTCCCAAATCGAACGTTCTGAAGTAACAGTTGTTGTTTGTGCTAAGTAACCGATGGTCATGCCTTTATGTTTAATGATTTGACCAGCATCAGTAGCCTCTTGATCAATAATCATTTTAATTAATGTTGATTTTCCAGCACCATTTCGACCAACTAGGGCTATCCTAGCATCGTCTTTGATATCCATATTTGCATTTTCAAAAAGAACATCTGCGCCAAAATAGCGAGCTGCTTGTTGTACTTGTAACAGAATCAAAATAATTCCACCTTTCTTTTAAAGTGACGATTGAATAATTAATACTAGACTATTCATAAGAATATGAGCAATCATTGACGTTTTGATGTCACCTGTTCGTTTGTAGAGGTAACAGAAAAGTAATCCAATTAAAAAGTAGATAGCTAAATGGCCATCATTATGTGCCAAACTAAATAATAAACTAGAAAGAATTGCGGCAGAAATAGGTGATATGAAACTTGCTAAATTGCCAAAAAAGACTTTTCTAAAAACGAGTTCCTCCATAATGGGAGCACCAAGTGAGACTGCCAACATATAATAAGGATATTTTGTAAAAATAGTCATAATTTCATTTGTATTTTGTGAGGGTACGGTCGTTTTTAAAATGGTGAATGAAATTAATTGAATAACTGTTTGGATTACTAACGTTAGAACGAATCCAAGAATACCCCACGAAATAATTTGTGACCATTTAGAGGAACCATCTATTGTATTTCTAGCACTGAAGTAATGATTTAACCAAATTAACAATATTGCTCCTAAAACATAATCAGCCGTCATTACTGGATAGATAACTGATTTTAAAGAAAATAGTTGATTCAGAATTGTTGGTAAAATAAAGATAACGAGGTAGCCTAATAAAATAGCGATTGAATTTTTACTAGTTGATTTTGACATGAGAACTCCTTTAACTGTAATTAGATAGTCGTGCATTTTTCTAGTGAATAAATTTGTATGATAAGTATAGCATAATTGACTAGATAGCGAATTCAATTCATATTAAAAATTCTATTAAATAAGAGCTGAAATGCTTGCAATTGTTTGAAAAATTGATTATAGTTAATTTTGTGATTAGCACTTAGGAAGATAGAGTGCTAAATAAAAGTGTTGGAGGGATAGAACGTGTTAAAACCATTAGCAGATCGTGTTATTTTAGAAGTAACAAAAGAAGAAGAAACAACAGTAGGCGGGATCGTCTTAGCAAGTAACGTACAAGAAAAACCACAAACAGGAAAAATTGTTGCAGTTGGTGATGGCCGTACGATGGATAACGGTGAAAAAATTGCTGTTGCTGTTAACGTTGGAGAGACCGTTTTATTTGATAAGTATGCTGGCTCAGAAGTTTCATTCGAAGGTAAAGACTACTTAATTGTTCATGAAAAAGATATCGTTGCAACAGTAGACTAATATAAATTTAAATTAAAGATGAGGTGGATTAATTATGTCAAAGGAATTAAAATTTTCTGAAGATGCTCGTTCAGCAATGCTTAGAGGTGTTGACCAATTAGCCAATACCGTTAAATCAACTTTAGGACCAAAAGGCCGTAATGTTGTTTTAGAAGAATCATATGGCTCACCAATTATTACAAATGATGGTGTAACAATTGCTCGTGCGATTGAATTAGAAGACCATTTTGAAAATATGGGTGCTAAATTAGTATCAGAAGTTGCTTCAAAAACGAATGATATAGCTGGTGATGGAACGACAACTGCTACTGTTTTAACACAAGCTATCGTCACTGAAGGTATGAAGAATGTGACAGCAGGTGCTAACCCTGTTGGGATTCGTCGTGGTATCGAAACTGCTACAAAAGCAGCCGTTGCTGAATTACATGAATTATCACACAAAGTTGAAACAAAAGAAGATATTGCTCAAATTGCTTCTGTATCTTCAGCTAATGAAGAAATTGGTGCTTTAATTGCTGACGCTATGGAAAAAGTTGGTAATGATGGCGTTATTACAATTGAAGAATCAAAAAGCATCGATACATCATTAGATGTCGTTGAAGGGATGCAATTTGATCGAGGTTACTTGTCACAATATATGGTAACTGATAACGATAAAATGGAAGCTAACTTAGAGACACCATATATTTTAGTAACGGATAAGAAAATTTCTAATATTCAAGAAGTCTTACCATTATTACAATCTATTGTGGAACAAGGTCGCCCATTGTTAATCATCGCCGATGATGTTGATGGGGAAGCTTTACCAACATTAGTATTGAATAAAATTCGTGGTACATTTAACGTTGTTGCAGTCAAAGCACCTGGATTTGGTGATCGTCGTAAAGCGATGCTTGAAGATATTGCCATCGTTACTGGTGCAACAGTGATTACTGATGAACTTGGTTTACAATTGAAGGATACAACAATTGAACAATTAGGTTCAGCTGGTAAAGTTAATATTACAAAAGAAAACACAGTTATTGTTGAAGGTTCTGGTGATAAAGCTAAAATTACAGAACGTGTTGGTTTGATTAAAAAACAAATCGATGAAACGACGTCTGAATTTGATCGTGAAAAATTACAAGAACGTTTGGCAAAATTATCTGGTGGGGTTGCTGTCATCAAAGTTGGTGCTGCAACTGAAACAGAATTAAAAGAACGCAAATACCGTATTGAAGATGCTTTGAATGCGACACGCGCTGCTGTCGAAGAAGGATTCGTTGCCGGTGGTGGTACTGCATTTGTTAACGTTATTAGTAAAGTTGCTGCACTTGAAGCAGTTGGCGATGAATTAACGGGTATCAAGATTGTTCAACGTGCTTTGGAAGAACCAGTACGCCAAATTGCAAAGAATGCTGGACTTGAGGGTTCAGTTATTGTTGAAAAACTAAAATCAGAAAAACCTGGTATTGGTTTTAACGCAGCAACAAATGAATGGCAAGATATGATTGAAGTTGGGATTGTTGATCCAACTAAAGTGACACGCTCAGCATTGCAAAATGCAGCTAGTGTCTCAGCCTTATTATTAACAACTGAAGCAGTTGTTGCAGATAAACCAGAACCAGTATCTGCAGCTGATCCACAACAAATGCCTGGTGGTATGGGCGGTATGATGTAACCCATTTGTCATAAAAAATGATGAAAATTTAAGAGCTATTAATCCGTGTTATTCTGGGATTAGTAGCTCTTTTTTTATGCTGAAAATAAAGTTTGTTTGCAGTATTGTATATTTAAAAATAAACGAGTAAAATAGAGTGAATTCGGTGAATAGAAATTAGTAATTAAAATAACTATTCAGTAAAATAAATGCGCTGTTTTGGCATCATTTATGAATGGATTTTTAAATATAGAACATAAGGGGTAAAGAGAAATGCGTCGTTATTTAAAGAGACTTTTAATTGGGAAGCCATTAAAATCTTCTGAAGAAGGAGATCAACAATTATCAAAATTTAAGGCATTAGCGCTCTTATCGTCAGATGCACTCTCATCTGTGGCGTATGGTACGGAACAAATTGTTACCGTTTTAGTGGGCTTTTCAGCAATGGCAATCTGGTATTCATTACCAATTGCATTGTTAGTCTTAGTTTTATTGGCTTCAATTACAATTTCGTATCGCCAAATTATCCATGCTTATCCTAAGGGTGGAGGCGCGTATGTTGTCTCAAGTAAAAACTTAGGTAAAAATGCTGGATTAATTTCTGGTGGATCGCTTTTAATTGATTATATGTTGACAGTAGCGGTTAGTGTTTCCGCAGGGACTGAGGCATTGATTTCTGCGGTACCTTCGTTATATGGACATCAAGTAGCAATCTCAGTGGTTATTATTATTTTGGTAATGGCAATGAACTTACGAGGCTTGCGGGAATCAGCTTCATTCTTAACTATTCCTGTTTATCTTTTCGTGGTTATGATTATATTGATGTTACTAGTTGGTGGTTATAATATTATGACAGGTCAAGTACCTTACCACGCAACAGCTGCTGTGGGTACGGCCGTTCCTGGAATTACACTAGCCTTACTTTTGAAAGCATTCTCATCGGGATCATCTTCATTAACTGGTGTTGAAGCAATTAGTAATGCAGTGCCTTTCTTCAAAAAACCACATGCTAAAAATGCTGCTGCTACTTTAACAATTATGGCGACGCTTTTGGCAGTCTTCTTTGGTGGAATAACATTCTTAAACTATTGGTATGGCATTATTCCTACTGAAAAAGTAACTGTTCTTTCACAAATTGCACAAACAACATTTGGACAAGGTATTTTGTATTACGTTTTCCAATTTTCAACAGTATTGATTTTAGTATTAGCTGCAAATACAGGTTTCTCGGCATTTCCAATTTTAGCGTTTAATTTAGCTAAAGATAAATTTATGCCTCATTTGTATATGGATAAAGGTGATCGATTAGGCTACTCTAACGGAATTATCACGTTAGCGGCCGGATCAATTATTTTAACATTTATATTTAATGGATCAACGTCATTATTAATTCCATTATATGCGGTAGGTGTGTTTATTCCGTTTACGTTGTCTCAGACAGGGATGATTGTAAAATGGTATCATGATCGCCCAAAAGGTTGGATTATGAAAGCCTTTTACAATTTCTTAGGGGCCTTTATCTCATTTAGTATTTTGTTGATTCTCTTTAGATATCGCTTATCAACAGTATGGCCATTCTTTATTATCATGCCAGTTATGTATATTATATTCTATAAAATAAATGATCATTACAATAAAGTTGCCGAACAATTACGTTTAACAGAAGAAGCAGAAATTCATGATTACGATGGCTCCACAGTTATCGTGTTAGTTAGTTCTGTAACGCATGTTACAACGGGTGCAATTAATTATGCACGTTCAATTGGTGACTACGTAATTGCAATGCACGTTTCTTTCGATACAAATCCGGAAAAAGAACATGAAACGGAACGTGAATTTAAAGAACGTTTCCCTGGTGTTCGTTTTGTTGATTTACATTCGTCATATCGTTCAATTGCTTCACCTGTTGTGAAATTTACAGATGTTATTGCTAAGAATGCCGCTGCTCGTAACTTCACAACGACAGTCTTAGTACCACAGTTTGTTCCAAGAAAACCATGGCAAAATATTCTTCATAATCAAACGAGTTTAAGATTGAGAACGGTCTTAAATTCTCGCGAGAATATTATTGTTGCAACATATAATTATCATTTGAAAAAATAAACATTGAAAAGTATCAATTAAATTTAATTGATACTTTTTTTGTATTTATTTAACAACGTGGTATAGTTAAGACTACTATGACAGAATATTTTTAAGGAGAGATATCAAAATGTTTCCAATTATCGTAGCATTTTTCGCAACAGCGCTTATCTCCGCGTTGCTAACTCCCGTTATTAGACTATTTTCAATTAAAATTGGAGCAGTCGATGTTCCAAATAATAGACGAGTAAATAAGGTTTCAATGCCTACAATGGGTGGATTAGCCATTTTTATAGCTTTTAACTTTACGAATTTTTTTATTTTAAAAAATCAATATCCAATAAAAATGTTAGTGACACTGTTTGTTGCTGAATTGGTAATTATTATCACCGGTGTTTTAGATGATAAGTTTGAATTAAAACCACGCCAAAAGATGTTTGGCATCACAGTTGCCGCCTTGATCGTCTACTTTTTTTCAAATATGCGAATGACGACATTCACTTTACCTTATTTTGGTATTATTAATTTAGGATGGATGAGTTTCCCTATTACAATTATTTGGATTTTAGCTATTACAAATGCTATTAATTTAATAGACGGATTAGATGGCTTAGCAACTGGGGTTTCCATTATTGATTTATTTACAAGTGGTTTGGTAGGCTATTTCTTTTTAGTTAATACAAATAGTTATATTGCAATTATGATGTTTACGCTGGTTGCTGCTCTGATTGGATTTTTGCCATATAATTTCTTTCCAGCTAGAATCTACTTAGGGGATACAGGCGCGTTATTTATTGGATTTATGATTTCAGTATTCTCTTTATCTGGACTTAAAAATGCAACTTTTATTTCTATTATTGTGCCTGTTTTAATATTGGGTGTACCAATTACGGATACTGTTTATGCAATGTTACGCCGGATTTTAAATAAAAAGCCTATCTCTCAAGCAGACAAACATCATTTACATCATCGTTTGATGCAAATGGGGTTAACGCATCGACAGACAGTATTAGTTATATATGGCATTGCGTTAATTTTTTCATTTATTTCATTACTTTATCCAATATCATCAATTTGGGGTTCAATACTAATGTCAGTTGCGACATTAGTGGGACTAGAACTATTCGTAGAGTCCATCGGATTAGTTGGATCTAAACGAAAGCCACTGCTAAATTGGATTAAAAGAATTGTTAAAACGATGACTTCAAAAAAATAGATAGTAAAAAGGATGTCCAGTAATTGGGCATCCTTTTTACTTAACTTGAATTTCATTATATAAATCTTGGCCTAATTTAAAAGTTATTTGGTTATTGAGTAGGTTGATTAGTTGATCTTGTAAGGTTAATATCAAATTTTTATCAACTGCTAAAGTTATTTCTACTGTTTCAAGATAGGTTGTGTGTTGGATTATAATTGAATTTTTTTCAAGATAATTTTCAAGTTTTCCAACATTTTGGTAAGCAATTTGGCAAATAAGTTCGGTTTGTAAAATACGTTCAACGATACCAATTTGTTCAATCGTCTGCGAAGCAGCATTACTATAAGCACGGATTAAACCACCAGCACCTAGCTTAATACCACCAAACTTTCGACTAACAACGATACAAATATTTTTAAGCTGATTTTTTTTAATAACTTCTAGAATGGGAACACCAGCCGTTCCAGAGGGTTCACCATCATCGCTTTGACGTTGGATTTCAGACTCAGTACCAAATGTGTATGCAAAACAGTGATGTCTTGCTTTAGGTTCTAATTTCTTGACTGATTCAATAAAAGCAACTGCATCAGATTCTGTCGCGATTCGAGTGACACGACAAATGAAGGAAGACTTCTTTTCAATTAATGTGGCTAAACCAGATTCTTTAATTGTTAAATAATTTTTTGACATAATTAAGGTTCCTTTGCGTATTTAAACTTATTGAAGGGATTGAGGAGAATGACACTTTCAAGTTTGTATGGTCGTTTAATAACTGATTCAGAAATTGACGAAACTATTAATTTAGATGAACTTACGTCGTACCCAGGAATTAGTATTGAAGATAAACAATTAATCTGTCGCAGATGCCTTTCACAACTTAATTTAAAGGAAAATAAATTACAAGGTGACCGGTACTATTGTTCATACTGTATGATATTAGGACGTATTTCAACTACGACTACACTTTATACTATACCTGAACCCAACTTGTTTTCAACTCAAAAAGGGAGTCCATTGACGTGGAATGGAGAATTAACGACTAGCCAAGAAATATGTGCTAATGAAGTGAAACAAATTTTTAAAAATTCGGGTGCCCGGCATTTACTGTGGGCGGTAACCGGCGCTGGTAAAACAGAAATGCTATTCAAAGGTATTGAAGCTGCTATTATGGATGGTAAGCGCATCTGTTTAGCATCACCACGGGTCGATGTTTGTATTGAATTATTTCCGAGATTGCAGGCAGCATTTCAAAATATTGATATTTGTTTGCTGCACGGAAAGACAACGGAACCATACCGTTATACCCAACTAGTCATCTGTACAACACATCAATTGTTAAGATTTCATAAAGCGTTTGACGTTATGATAGTTGATGAGGTAGATGCCTTTCCATATGCACAGAATCAATTACTGCTTCAAGCAACAACACAAGCAACTAAACAAAAAGGGGCAAGTTTATTTTTAACGGCAACCCCAAGTGAGGATCTGTTAAAGGAGGTTCGCTTAAAACAATTAACGGTTAGTTATTTACCAATACGCTTTCATGGTCAATTATTGCCTGAAATTAAAATTAAATTTGAAAAAGCGTGGGAAAAGAATTTAAAAAAAGGACGTTTACCCAAAAAATTAACACTGAAAATGACAGAGTGGCTAAAACGTAAGGATCCATTTTTAATTTTTGTGCCGAAAATTTGGTTATTGGAACCAGTAATGGAAGCATTTAAAAAGAAGTTTCCTAATTTAAAGGGGGACACTGTTTATTCTGAAGATCCAGATAGACTAGATAAAGTTAAGGCAATTAGAACAGGCGAACTACGGTATCTAATCACAACAACAATTTTAGAACGTGGTGTGACATTTGCTAATCTGGATGTTTTTGTTCTGGGTGCAGATGATAAAACTTTTTCAACGGCAGCGTTAGTTCAGATTGCTGGCAGAGTGGGACGTAATGTCAATCGTCCGTTTGGTGACGTTATCTTTTTATGTTGTGACTACACGATTTCAATAAAAAAGGCAGTTGGACAAATAAAAACGATGAATCGTAAAGCAAGGAAATTAAAGATATGAGAAACTGTCAGATTTGTCATAATACATTTAGTCAAAAATTAACGCTAGCATTTATATTATCGACTAAACCTTATGAAAAAAAGATAGTTTGTAAGAGATGCCAGGAGCAGTTACGATTGATTAATACTCAGTTAGCCTGTAGAGGATGCGGTCGAGAACAAAATAGGCCACAATTATGTGCGGATTGTAAGAAATGGCAACTTATTTATCCTAATTTAAATTTTCAGAATCAAGCGTTGTACATTTATAATGATTTTATGAAAGATATCATTAAAAATTATAAGTTTAATGGTGATTATCAGCTGAGAACTATTTTTCAAGTACAATTAAAGCACAAAATAGAAACAATTGATTTTGATTACCTCGTGGTGATACCTGTTGATTCTGAAACGTTAAATAATCGAGGATTTAATCAAGTCTGTGGTCTTTTAGATATTAAGCATGATCATTTTTTAGTGCGAAATAATACGGTTAAAGAAAAACAATCGCATAAAAATAGGCAACAAAGGCTTGAATTAATTCAACCGTTTGAACTTAGTCCAGATTGCCCAGATTTATCGGATAAAGTTGTTTTGATTGTGGATGATATTTATACTACCGGCCGAACACTATTTTATGCCCATATTTTGTTAGCACAAAATGCTAAAAGCATTAAGAGTATTACCCTTGCAAGATAATGAACAATAGGTACAATTTTTAAATAAATTAGTATGATATATTTAAGCAAAAGTTAAAATGACTGTTAACGATTACAATGGCGTTTTAAATAGATTTGTTAAGGGATATCATTTGTAAATTTAAGTCTATTCGCTTATAATTAAATCAAGCGGTAAGGTAATTAATAGTTTCGTTACCTGCTGTAGATTGAAGGGAGAGTTTATTATGTTAAAATACAATATTCGCGGTGAAAATGTTGAAGTTACAGATGTTACTAGAGATTATGTTGAAAAGAAATTATTTAAATTAGAAAAATACTTTACTGATACATCTAATTCAACGGCCCATGTTAATTTAAAAGTTTATTCAGATAAAACGGCCAAAGTTGAAGTGACAGTTCCGATGCCTTCTCTCGTCCTTCGAGCTGAAGAAACATCACAAGATTTACTTTCAAGTGTTGATCTTGTGACTGATAAATTAGAACGTCAAATTCGCAAATATAAAACTAAAATTAATCGCCAATCAAGAGGCAAGGGAATTAAAGATATTGAAATTCGTAATGAAATTGCTGATGAAGAATCAGATTCTATTGATGAAGTAAGCAAATTTGATGTTGTTCGGACAAAGCATGTTTCTTTAAAACCAATGAATAGTGAAGAAGCTATTTTACAAATGGATATGTTGAGCCATAACTTCTTTATTTACGAAGATGCTGATACAGAGGGTATTAACATTGTTTACAAACGTAAAGATGGTCGCTATGGTTTAATTGAAGCTGAAGATTAAACTAACCTTGAAAAGCCTGTTGAGTAAGTTAACTACTCAGGGCTTTTTTGTTATTTTAGTTTAAAATTTATTGATTTAGTGATACTATAAAAAATGATATTATAATTAAAAATAATTCAATAAATGTGTTTGATATATAAGGGGAAAAGCTAAATGGCAAATGTATTAAGACAATGGGTTGAAAGTGATAATCGTGAATTAAGAAAACTAGGCAAAATAGCCGATAATATTGAAAATATGGCCGACGAGATGGCTTTATTATCTGATGATGAACTAAAAGCTAAAACACCTGCTTTTAAAGCAAGATATCAAGAAGGTGAAACGCTTGATGATCTTTTACCAGAAGCATTTGCAGTGGTACGAGAAGCCGCAAAACGTGTGTTAGGACTATACCCATTCCGTGTGCAAATGATTGGTGGAATGGTTTTAAATAATGGTGATATTGCGGAGATGAAAACTGGTGAAGGTAAAACTTTAACAGCTACTATGCCCGTTTATTTAAATGCAATTTCAGGTCTAGGTGTTCATGTTGTTACTGTTAATGAATATTTATCAAGCCGTGATGCAACAGAAATGGGCGAATTATATTCATGGTTAGGTTTAACTGTCGGATTGAATATTAACGAAAAAACAGCTGAAGAAAAGCGCGAAGCCTACGCAGCTGATATTACCTATTCAACAAATAGTGAATTAGGCTTTGATTACTTACGTGATAACATGGTTGTTTATCGTGAAGATATGGTTCAAAGACCTTTAAACTATGTTATCGTCGATGAAGTTGATTCAATTTTGATTGATGAAGCTAGAACACCGTTGATTATTTCTGGTCAAGCTGAAAAGACGACTGCCATGTATGTTCGTGCAGATCGTTTTGTTAAAACGTTAACTGAAGAAGAAGACTATAAAATTGATCTTGAATCAAAATCAATTTCATTAACCGAAGAAGGAATTCGTAAAGGTGAAAAATATTTTGGACTAGATAATTTATATGATACAGATAATACAATTTTGACTCATCATTTGGATAATGCATTACGGGCTAATTTTGTTATGCTACGTGATAAAGATTATGTTGTACAAGATGGTGAAGTTATGATTGTTGATCAATTTACTGGTCGTATTATGGAAGGTCGTCGTTATTCTGATGGTGTTCATCAAGCTATCGAGGCTAAAGAACATGTTGAAATTGAAGACGAAACTAAAACAATGGCTAACATCACTTACCAAAATTTCTTTAGAATGTACAAGAAATTATCTGGTATGACGGGTACTGCTAAAACTGAAGAAGAAGAATTCCGTGAAATTTATAATATGGAAGTTGTTCAAATTCCAACGAATAAACCTATTATTCGTGATGATAAAGCAGATTTATTGTATCCATCTTTAAATAGCAAATTTAAAGCTGTCATTGCTGATATCAAAGAACGCCATGAAGCTGGTCAACCTATGTTGATTGGTACTGTAGCAGTTGAAACGTCAGAATTATTGGCACAAATGTTAGATGATGCTGAAATTCCACATGCTGTCTTAAATGCTAAAAATCATGAACGTGAAGCTGAAATCATTTTAAATGCTGGACAACGTGGTGCTGTTACCATAGCTACGAATATGGCCGGACGTGGAACTGATATTAAATTAGGCCCTGGCGTTAAAGAAATTGGTGGATTAGCTGTTATTGGTACAGAACGCCATGAATCTCGTCGTATTGATAATCAACTTCGTGGCCGTGCTGGCCGTCAAGGGGATGATGGGATGACACAATTCTATCTTTCTTTGGAAGATGATTTGATGTTACGATTCGGTTCAGAACGTATTAAGAGCTTCTTAGAACGTATGAACATTACTGAAGATGACGCTGTTATCCAAAGTCGTATGATTACAAAACAAGTTGAATCAGCACAAAAACGTGTCGAAGGTAATAACTATGATACACGTAAAAATGTTTTACAATATGATGATGTTATGCGTGAACAACGTGAGGTTATTTATAACCAGAGACAACAAATTATTATGGAAGAAAAAACATTAAAACCTGTTATTATGCCTATGATACAACGTACTGTTAATCATATTGTTCAGATGCACACGCAAGGTGACCAAAATGAATGGAATTTACAAGCTATTGTAGATTTTGCTGTCTCTTCAATGGTTAATGAAGACAGTATCTCATTGGCAGATTTAGAAGGTAAAGATGCTAACCAAATCGAAGCCTACTTGGTCGACCGCGCTGAAAAGAACTATGAAATTAAAGAAGATCAATTAGTTGATGCAGCACAAATGCTTGAATTTGAAAAAGTGGTTGTGTTACGTGTTGTTGATGATAAATGGACAGCGCATATTGATGCAATGGATCAACTTCGTCAGTCTATTGGACTACGTGGCTACGGACAATTAAACCCTCTAGTTGAATACCAATCAGATGGATTTAGAATGTTCGAAGAAGTCGTTGGAGCAATAGAATTTGAAGTGACACGTTTATTTATGAAAGCTGAAATCAGACAAAATATTAAACGTTAATCAAAAAGTTAATCAGAGAACATTATTAAAGAGTCACTTCCGAATTCGATAGAGTTTGAAGGTGACTCTTTTTAGTAAATTAAGGAGAAAATTGATGGAATTAAGCGATTATAGGAAACAAATTAATGAAATGGAACAAAAAATAACTAACTTCAGGGGGTCTCTTTGACTTAGAGACGCTGAATGAACGTATTTCTGAAAATGAAGAACGAATGGCTAACCCAGATTTTTGGAATCACCAAGAAGAAGCACAAAAAGTTATTGACGAAAACAATCAATTAAAAGGTAAATATGATGCGTTTCATGATTTAGAGAGTAAGGTATCAGAATTACAAGTCATGCTTGAATTATTACAAGAAGAAAATGATAATGATATGCTAATAGAATTTGATGACTTGTTTAACGAGACAAAAAAAGCACTCGACAAGTATCAATTACGATTATTATTGAATGAACCTTATGATAGCAGAAATGCTATTTTAGAAATCCATCCAGGTGCAGGAGGTACCGAATCTCAGGATTGGGGATTAATGTTACTTAGAATGTATACGAGATGGGCTGAAAAAAGTGGGCTAATCGTCGAAACAGTAGATTATCAATCTGGCGATGAAGCGGGATTGAAAAGTGTGACGCTTCTTATTAAGGGAGTAAACGCGTATGGTTATCTTAAGAGTGAAAAAGGGGTGCATCGATTAGTTCGTATTTCACCTTTTGATGCTGCTGGTCGACGCCACACGTCTTTTGCATCTGTTGATGTGATGCCAGAGTTGGATGATTCAGTCGAAATAGAATTAAATCAAGATGATATCAGAATGGAAGTATTTAGATCATCCGGAGCTGGTGGACAACATATTAATAAAACATCTTCAGCAGTTAGATTAATTCATATTCCAACAGGGATAGTAACTTCGAGCCAAGCGCAGCGGTCACAATTTCAAAATAGGGCAACGGCTGAAAGTATGATGAAATCTAAGTTATATCAACTTGAAATGGAAGCAAAAGAAAAAGAACGTGCTGCCATTCAAGGTGAACAAATGGATATTGGATGGGGGTCGCAGATTCGATCATATGTGTTCCACCCATACTCAATGGTTAAGGATCATCGTTCCGATTTTGAGACTGGTAATGTTCAAGCGGTAATGGACGGTGATATAGATGGATTTATTAATGCTTATTTACAGTGGAAATTAAAAAATGAAAATCCAAGTTAAAAAATGAAACTTAATTGTAAGACTACTGCAATATAAAGGTAAATAATCATGCTATAATGAAAATGTTATGAAAATAGACACAGGAGGATTCACTGTTTGATAGAATTTAAAAATGTATTTAAACAATATTCTGATGATATTATTGCAAGCAATGATATTAATCTTCGAATTGACCAAGGTGAATTCGTATATGTGGTTGGACCTAGTGGTGCCGGAAAGTCGACATTTATAAAAATGATGTACCATGAAGAACAAGCAACATCTGGTGAAATCACAGTAAATGATTTTCATTTAGAAACGATGAAACCAAAAGAAGTACCATTTTTACGAAGAGATTTAGGAATTGTATTCCAAGATTTCAAATTATTACCTCGTTTAACAATTTTTGAAAATATTGCATACGCGTTAGAAGTTATTGAAAAAGAACCTGCAGAAATTAAAGAACGTGTTGATTACGTGCTAGATCTTGTTGATTTGTCTGACAAGGCGGATAAATTTCCGGAAGAATTATCTGGTGGTGAACAACAAAGAATTGCGATTGCACGTGCAGTTGCAAATAAACCAGAAGTCTTAATTGCTGATGAACCAACGGGGAATTTAGACCCTGAAACGTCAGATGATATTATGTCAATTTTAGAAAAAGTTAATGAACAAGGGACAACAGTTATCATGGCAACTCATAATAGTATTATTGTGAACAAATATCCACATCGTTTGTTGGCTATTGAAGATGGCCGTATTGCCCGAGATGAAGAAGGAGGAAAATACGGTTATGAAAATGAGAACGTTTAGGCGTCATTTTGGTGAAAGTATTAAGAGTTTACGTCGTAATGGATGGATGTCTGTTGCTGCTATTAGTGCTGTTACTGTAACGTTAATTTTGGTTGGGGTGTTACTTTCAATCTTAATGAACGTAAATAAATTAGCATCTGATGTTGAGAACGATGTTCAAGTCAGAGTGTTTGTTGAACGAAAGACAACAAAGAATCAACAGGCTGATTTGAAAAAGAAACTTGAAAGTTATTCAGAAGTTAAAAAAGTTACTTTTTCAAGTAAAAAGGAGCAATTACAACAAGTTGTTGGTAGTTATGGTAATGAATTTAAGTTATTTGGTGGGGATGATAATCCACTATATGATACATTTGATGTTCAAACTAAAAAACCAAAACAAACTGAGCAAATTGCAAAACGTGCTAAAAGTTTAGATTATGTAAATGATGCTAGTTTTGGGGGCACATCTGCTAAAAAACTATTTAAAGTAGTTGGTAATATCCAAAAATGGGGTATGATTATTAGTGCTTTACTCCTCTTTGTTGCAGTATTCTTAATTTCTAACACGATTAGAATCACAATTTTATCTCGAAGAAATGAGATTGGAATTATGCGTCTAGTAGGTGCGACGAATGGATTTATCAGATGGCCGTTTTTACTTGAAGGTGCATGGACTGGGCTTTTAGGTGCTATCATTCCAATTATTTTAGTTGATTTTGGCTATATTTGGATTTATAACGGTTTACAAGTTTCGTTGGCATCAACTAGTTATCAATTATTAACACCAGGAACTTTCTTGGCAGAAATTGATTTATTATTAGTGTCAATCGGGATAATTATTGGTGCTTTAGGATCGTTCGTTTCAATGCGTCGTTTCCTTAAAATTTAATTAAATTTTAAAAGACTGATTTTGCTAAATGCAAAATTCAGTCTTTTTTGTTATTATGATTATCTTTTTTGAATCATGACAAAGCATGATATAATTTGAGTACTATATATTAAAGAAAATAGGTGCATTTATGGTAACGCTTAAAATTATTGGAAACTTTTTCATGCAACCAACGCTTTGGTTAGCAATTATACTGATTTATGGTATGTATACACGAAGAATTAAAAAAGAGAGACAAGCATTTAGAACAGCTGTCGATAGTGATTTTTATGAGGGACGTCATGCAATAAAAGTAGGCTTTATTTTTAGTATTATTGGATCAATGTTACTATTTGGACTAGGTGTTATGTTGCCTATTAACTGGGTAGTTATTTATGCTATTTTTATGATTTTAGGACTACTACTATACCCAGTATTTGATGCTATCTTTCCGCTATTTATTATATCGGGACTAGTATATGGGATGACTAAATCTCAATTAAGTAATTTTGAAATATTTAAATATGAAGAATTTCACGTTGAATTTACGACAGGGATTCTACTGATAGGGACAGTCATTTTATTTATAACTGCTTGTGCGCTGTATTTATTCAGAAATAGTCCCTTATCGCCGAACACACAGTCAGGTAAACGAGGGCGAAATATATCGTCGTTTAGTATGAAGGATCTGTATCTGGTGCCACTTGTAATTCTAACACCGGGTGATCAATTCCATAGTGTACTCTCTTGGTGGCCAATTATTCATATAGCAGGTACAGAATTTAACATCATTATTTTACCATTAATTGTTGGGCTATCATTACGTATCTATAAAGAAATACCAAGAGTAGCTATCAAATTTATAAAAAAACAATACTTATATTTAGCTTTTATAGGGACAGGTTTAGCGATAATGGCTATATTTATACCAATAATGGGGATATATGGATTAATTGTTCTATTAGTTGCGTATTGTATCAGCCAATATATGATCAAACGCCATGATAATAAACAAGAAAAATGGTTTGCAGAATCCAATGAAGGAATATTAATTGTAGGGGTACGCCCAGGTACGCCAGCTTCAAAGATGGACGTAGAGGTTGGTGATGTGGTCGTTCAATGTAATGGCATTGAAGTTAGAAACGAAACCGAATTGTATGAAGCATTACAGAGTAGCTCAACGTATTGTCGATTAAAAATTAGGACATTTAGTGGAGATACAAAAATAACAGAAAGTGCGATATTTTCAGACTCACCATATGAAATAGGGTTAGTCATAATTAAATAAATTTAGTTATCAGGGGGATAAATAATGAAAAAAATTTTAGTTGTAGATGATGAACCAGCAATTGTTACGCTGTTAACGTATAATCTAGAAAATGCGAACTATGAAGTGCATGTAGCAATAGATGGGCCTAGTGCATTTAAAAAAGCAACAGAACAAAATTTTGATTTCATTATTCTCGATTTGATGCTGCCTGGTTACGATGGTATCGAAGTTACAAAAAAATTAAGACAAGAAAAAGTAAAAACGCCAATAATCATTTTAACGGCTAAAGATGATGAATTGAATAAAATAATTGGTTTAGAAATTGGTGCAGACGATTATATGACTAAACCGTTTAGTCCAAGAGAAGTAATAGCAAGAATTAAGGCTATTTTGAGACGTACTGAACATGACTCATCTAAGGATGAACAAATTGATAATGAAGTGAGAGAATTTAAAGATTTTAAAATTGATTTTTCTAACTATTCAGTTTATAAAAATGATGAAAAAGTTGCATTAACACCAAAAGAGTTCGAACTTTTAGTATATTTTATTAAACGAACAGGACGTGTGCTAAGTAGAGAAAAGTTATTGAGCGGTGTTTGGGGATACGATTATGAAGGGCAAACAAGGATGATAGATATGCATGTGAGCCATTTACGCGAAAAATTAGAAGTAGATGCTAAAAACCCCCTATATTTAAAGACAGTTCGAGGATTTGGCTATAAGTTTGAGGAGAATAAATGAAACAAAAACTAAAATGGATAATTACGACGTTAATCTTGTTGCTAAATTTAACATTTAGTATGACACTTCTATGGGATGTATCCGGGAAACTTTTTAGTAAGAATAGTATTATTGGAGTAAGTGTGTTGAGTTTGATTGAAATAGCTATACTTTATAAAATAGCATCTAAAGCAGGTGCTGAGTCCGAATTAATGGCTAATATATTGAATAGTTTAGTCAATAAAGGAGATTCTTATCATGTATTACTAGATACAGATAGTCCCAATTTTGAATTATCGAAAGCCATTAATCGTGTTGAAAGTTATCAAAAGAAAAGAAATATTCACTATCAGGTACAAAATAATAACTATCTAAAATTAATTGAACATTTGACAGTTGGGGTTATGCAAATTGATCATAAAAGACAAGTACTAGTCGTAAATGATATGATTTCTAAATTATTAGGCCAACAGATAGAAAGTAAGCAACATTCATATATTGATGATATTAAAACATACAAATTGAGTGGACTAATTGAAAAAGCCATTAAAACACAAGATAAGCAAAGAGATGAAGTTGAAATTGCCAATACAAACAGAGTGGTTGATGCAACGGTCGTCTATATAGCAAATAACAATGTAGAATTTCAAGTAATCGTAATTTTATATGATATAACTGAGCTGAAATTATTAGAGAAAATGCAAAATGAATTTGTCGGAAATGTGAGTCATGAATTGAAAACACCAGTAACAGCAATTAAAGGATTTGCTGAAACTCTTTTAGAAGAATCTGTTGATTCAAGTACAACTAACAAATTTTTAAATATTATTTATGACGAAAGTGAAAAATTAGAAGTATTAATTCAAGAGATATTAAAATTAGCAAAAGGGCAAAAACCCAAAGAAAATATTTCGAGTTTCAATTTAGATGCTATGATAAATTATGAGTTAGATTTATTAAGTAGTACTATTAAAAGTAAAAATTTAATAGTAGACAAGAGAATAACAAAAGATCTTTATGTAAAGTTTGATAAAAATAAGATAGCCACTATCTTAGGTAATTTATTGCAAAACGCTGTTAAATATAATGTTGATAATGGGCGTATGGTAGTTGAAGTAGGCAAAATAAAGACAAGATTTTTTATAGCAGTATCAGATACTGGTATTGGTATTTCAAATCAAGACAAAAAAAGAATATTTGAACGTTTCTATAGAGTAGATCCGTCTAGAAATAAACAAATAGAAGGTAATGGGCTTGGCCTCGCTATTGTGCAGGAACTAGTGACATCAATGGGTGGAGAGATTAGTGTGAAAGATTCGAATGATAAGGGGACTGAAATTACGATTTATTTGTAATATTAAGAGATATTCACATAAATAGACTTGACCAAGAAAAAGAAAGCTGATATATTTAATAAGTGCTATTGAGGCGATAATGAATATCGCAAATAAAGTGTTGACATGAGATATACCAGATGGTATATTAATAAAGCTGATTGATACGGCAAGAAGAAATGAATATTTA
The DNA here is from genome assembly GCF_056782155.1 of Dellaglioa sp. CoH-55-MRSF-9. Next base: position 28,979 of record NZ_JBXAYG010000009.1, read on the forward strand.
TTCAAAAAATTCTTGACAAATCATGATGTGGTTGATATGATATAAAAGTTGTCAAAAGCAACCAAGTAGATCTTTGAAAACTGAACAAATTTTCGACAAATCAA
>NZ_JBXAYG010000010.1:0-19979 GCF_056782155.1 Dellaglioa sp. CoH-55-MRSF-9
GGACATACAAAAATCCCTCCATGATTATCGGATGAAATTATATTATTTCATCTGACAACCATAAAGGGATTATTACATCACTCAATCTGAAGTTGTTGGAACCTTTTTAAGTTTTTCTTTAAGTCGCAATAAAAAATTTTAAGAATACTTGTGCAATACTAAAATAAATTAACACAGAAGTTAAATCACTCAATGTCGAAATAAATGGCCCTGATGCAACTGCTGGATCAACACCAATTTTATCCATTAAAATTGGTATAAAACTACCCGCTAAATTTGCCACCGTAATAGCGCACATCATTGCAAGTCCTATCACCATCCCGAGAACAAAGTTACCCTTCCAGAGTCCGACAATTAAAGTGACGGAAATACCCGTTACAACCCCAATTACTAATCCAGTGAAAACTTCACTTATAATTAGTCTAAGCACACTTTGTTCATTGTCATCTTTTACAGCTAGGCGTCGAACAGCAACAGCTAAACTTTGTGTTCCGGCATTACCGGCCGTTCCTGTAATCAATGAAATGAAGACAGCTAAAATACTTGCTTCACTCAGTAACCCTTCAAAATGACTAACTAAACTTGCCGTTGACATACCTAAAAATAATAACGTTATCAACCATGGCAAACGTTTTGATGCTGCTTTAAATGGATTTTCTGTTTGATCTTCAGTATCGACACCGGCCAAACCAGAGTAATCCTCAGCCGATTCTTCATCAATAACATCAATAATATCATCAACAGTAATCACACCAATTAATTGTTCATCATAATTTGTAACTGGCATTGCTAAAAAGTTATAATCCCGAATCATCTTGGCAACGTCTGCTTGATCGTCATCAGCTTTAACAGACATAACTGGTGTCGTCATGATATCTCCAATTAACGCCTTCTCATTACTCATTAATAAATTACGTAATGTTACAATCCCCATCAAACGCTGATCATTATTAATAACATAATCATAGTAAATTGTTTCCGCATCACTTGCTTCTTCTCTTAAAGTACGCATTGCAGAACTCACTGTTTGATCTGAGGTTATTGAGGCAAAATCAGTTGACATAATAGCACCAGCTGTCTTATCTTCATAATGCAGCAGACTTTTTATTTCATAGGCCTTATCTTTATCCATCAGACCTAAATATCTCGCTAATTTATGCTGATCCAGTTGTCCCAACAGGTCAACCTCATTATCAGTGTACATATTATCTAATAACTCAGCCACATACTTTAGAGACATTTCATCAAAATATTTAACAACATCTTCCGGATCATCTTCAGCGGCATCAAATGTGTCACTCAATTCCTTAGGCGTCAGGTACTGATACACCTTTTGGCGTTGCTCTTTATTAAGCACTGAAAAAATCTCAGCTTGCTCATAAACATGCAAATCTGTAAATTCATTGTGAAAATTATATTGTTGATTCTTTTCAAGCGAATCAATAATTTCTTCAGTTTTTATTTGGTTATATTTTTCTGTATCCACCATGATGAATACCTCGTTTATTTTTTATTTATAAATTTTTGCATATCCGATGCAAGGTGACTCTGAACATTTATCTGTTCATGTGTAAATGGTTGATAAAACTCAATTTCACTACAGTGTAGCGCTTGGCGTTGCATTGGCATAATTATATGCCCACCATACAATGTATCACCAACTAAGGGATGCCCTGTGGATGCAAAATGAACACGAATTTGATGTGTTCTCCCCGTATGTAATTGGATTTTATATTGACTAATACCTTTTACAGATTTCTCTAACCAATACTCAGTTAAAGCTACTTGACTACCTTCCCCATGGCCAACCTGCCTCTTAATGAATGATTCTGGATCACGCATAATTGGCTCATCAATTGTCCCATGCGGAGTTTCAATCTGTCCTTCGACAAATGCTGTATAGTACTTTTTAATTAGATGATTTTGTAACTGTTGATCCAATAAAGCGTGAGCAAATCGATGTTTAGCAAACAATACTAACCCACTCGTATCACGATCAAGTCGCGTCGCAATATGTGGAATAAAATCATTTAAATGTCGATTTTGATAATAGCCTGCGACACGATTAATCAAGGTATCCTCCGGATGTAAATATGAAGGAATTGAGGCAACATGTGCTGGTTTATTAATAATTAAAAAATCGCGATCTTCAAAAACGATATCAATTGGTACAAACGATTTTTTTAATTCATTTTTATTTTTCTCAGCTGGTAGAACAATACTCACTTTATCATTTGTTTGAATGAAGTCAATTGCCCACTGCTCGTTATCGTTGACTAATAGCTTACCACCACAATACTTAAGCGTTGCAAGTAATCGCCTAGATACACCTTCATTTTTCAGAAAAGTCTTCACTTTTTGAGGAGACGTCCCTGTATACTGCCAATCAATCTGCATAATCACTACCAATAAACGCCTCATTTACACGTTTCCAGAAATTATTATGTCGATATTTGGCAAAACAAATGTGTTCCTTCGCTATTTTATATTTAATTGCCTTAATTTGCCGATTATGATAGATTTCTTGGTCTATACTAAAAACAAAGTCACTGCTTTGTGTTGGTTTCAGTGTAATCCAATCATTTGAAGCCACAATAACTGGTGAGCTTAGCGTCCTAAACACACGATTGTTAATAGACGCAATTTCTGCCATTTGTATTGACTCGAGTTCGGGATGAATAACCGCTCCACCAACCGATTTATTATAGGCAGTAGATCCAGTAGGCGTAGAAATGCACAAACCATCTCCACGAAACTTTTCAAATAACTGATCACCAATATAAACATCCGTTACCATTGTATTGTTAATCCTTTTTAAGGTTGATTCATTTAATGCAAGAAATCTTTCTGATTCTGCATCAAAATAATCAACTTTAACATCTAATAATGGATAATTAATTGATTGTTTATTATCTGATTGGAGACTAGTAACTAAATCTGAAATTTCATCATCTCGCCAATCCGTATAAAAACCTAAATGCCCTGTATGTACGCCAACAAATCTAATGTTTTCAAGGTTATCTTGGTAATGTTTGAAAGCAGAAAGCAAAGTTCCATCCCCACCAACCGTAATCACAATTTCAGGATGACTATTATCAATTACGATATGTGCATCCGTTAGTTTTTGATACAGTTCTTTACCAACTTTTTGCGATTTTTCCCCATCATTTTCGAAAATAGCAACTTTCATTCGTAACCCTCTTTTCCTGACGCCCATGATACCTAATGTTTATTTTTTGTTTAAACCCTTACCATAAAATAAATGCTGCGCTTCTTGAATCTCTTCTCTAATTTCGGACATTTCAGTGTCTAATTTAAACGCAGCCTCTGCTGCCCGTTCGAGCCGTGCATTTAATTGGCTAGGAAATTCTCCTTGATATTTATAATTTAAAGAGTGCTCAATCGTTGCCCAAAAATTCATAGCTAACGTGCGAATTTGAATTTCAACAAGTACATTTTTTTCTCCATTTATCATTTGAACCGGGTACTTAAGTACAATATGATATGAGCGATAACCGCTCGCTTTTTTATTAGTAATGTAGTCACGTTCTTCTACAACGGTCATATCATTTCGAGAACGTAATAAGTCAACAACCTGATAAATATCATCAACAAATTGGCACATAATGCGAATACCCGCAATATCTTGCATGTCAGTTTCTAAACGTTCTTCAGAAATTTGACGTCGTTCAATTTTCTCTAAAATACTATCAACTGATTTAACCCGACTTGTCACAAATTCAATTGGCGAATGTTGACCAATACCCGTGAACTGTTTTCTTAAACCACGCATTTTTATTTTCATTTCTGAAACGGCCTGTTCATAGGGTCTAAAGAAATATTTCCAATCTTCTACCATTTTATCACTCTATTCTATTATTCAATTTACTCATCTCATTTTAGCATAAATTAGTGATTCAGTTCCGAATTAACCTCACAATGTTACCAAATCTTTCAAAAAACAAGTAATTTTAATAATATCTGTTATTAATTAAGTGTTAATAATTGAAAAAAAAAAAAAATTTGGTAAAGTGGTAATAGTTATTAAAACAGAAATGAAATCAAACCCCACACGATTTTAAATCTAATCACTATAATTGGAGGAGTACTCTTGCTAGAAATTTATTTATTTGTCAACCCATTAGGTACAAAATGCTTCAAATCTGAACAAAAGGTTTTAGACTTTATTCGTCTATCTCCCCAAAAAATCTCATTCCAATTTGTACCCATGTTAAACATCCAAACAGTGCACAATGTCATGATTGAAAAAAATCTTGATACACGTAACTTAGCGCTTCGAAATGTGTTATCTGGGTCAATTTACCAAGCCGCTTTAGATTATAAAGCAGCTCTTTTTCAAGGAAAAAAACGTGGACGTGATTTCTTAATGGCAATTCAAGCGGCTTTAGTTCAAGATAGCACTTGTTACTCAGAAGAGCTCATTCAACGAGTTGCTAAAGAAGTTAACTTAAACTGGGAAATGTTTAATGAAGATAGACATTCAGTGTTAGCAAAAAAATCATTTAAAAATGATCAAAAAATTGCCAATGATATGAACGTTACAATGCATCCCACAATCGTCATTAATAATATTGATGGTCTAGACTGTGGTGTATCCTTCCCAGATGCTGATTTAGTAGATATTTCGAAAGTTTGTGCTGGTGATTTTAATATTCAAAATGACTTACATCAAGCAATTAACCCTCAAAACCAACTATACGTTTTATAAAATAAAAATACGTAGCTTAGTTTTTTAACTAAGTTACGTATTTTTTATTTCTCTAAGATTTGAGGTAATAATGCCTCTAATTCATTCAATCTTGCTTCAAATACAGCAAATGCGTTAACTAGATATGCTGACTTAGTCATATCTACACCTGCTTTTTTCATGACATCAACTGGAAAATCTGAACTCCCAGCTTTCAAATAATTCAAATAGTTTTCTAATGCATCAGGTTTTCCACTAGTGATTCCCTCAGATAAAGTGGTTGCAGCAGCAAACCCTGTTGCATATTGATAGACATAATAATTATAATAAAAATGCGGAATTCTTGACCATTCCATTGCAATTTCTGGATCACGTTCTAAACTCTCTCCATAATATTTTTGATTTAAATCAGCATAGTATTTAGACAGTTTATCAGCCGTTAGTGGGTTTCCAACCGCGTCTTCCTCATGAATCCAATGTTCAAATTCTGCAAATTGTGTTTGACGGAAGATAGTTCCTTTAAACCCGTCTAAATAATAATTAAGTAAAAATGCCCTAACCTTAGGATCTGTTTGAGTCTTTAATAAATAATGTGTTAACGTATTTTCATTAGTTGTTGACGCAATTTCTGCTAAAAAAATTGGATAATCACCATACAAATAAGGCTGATTATGATGCGTATAGTAACTATGAATACTATGTCCCATTTCATGTACCAATGTATAAAGATTATTTACATTATTTTGCCAGTTTAATAACATATATGGTGCTGTATCATACATACCTGATGAATAGGCACCACTTCTTTTACCTTGATTTTCAACAACATCAATCCAACGGTTATCAAATGCCTCTTGAACATGACTTAGATAATCAGGTCCCATTTTATCTAAGGCTTTTAATGCCTCACTTTTCGCTTCATCATACGTGTAACTTAGTGCGGGTTCGCCTGTTATTGGTGTATATAAATCGTATGAATGTAATTTTTCAACTTTTAAAATTTTCTTACGTAATGCAACATAACGGTGTAACAACGGTAAATTCTTATTAACCTGCTCAATTAGTGTATTGTAGACAACTTCAGGTATCTGATTATTTGATAATGACGCATCTCTGGCACTTTTATAATGTCGAACTTGTGCACTATAGTTATGAACTTTAACATGGCTTGAAAGTGTTGAAGCTAGTGTGTTTTGAAATTGACCATAGACTTCATATAATTTTTTAAAGGCCTGTTCTCTAACACTTCTAGAAGTTGATTCTAGAAGGACCCCATAAATACCTTGTGATAATTGAACATCATTACCTTGTTCGTCTTGAACAACTGGAAATTTCAAATCAGCATTGTTCAGTATTTCAAACGTTTTAGAAGAGGCGCTAAATATATCCCCTGCTCCAGCTAAGAGCGTTTCTTCAGCATGCGAAAGGACATGATCCTTCTCCAATAATAAACTATCAAAAAAATGACGATAGCCTTTTAAATCAGGATTATCAGACATAAATTGCTTTAAAGTATCCTCTGGTATCGCAATAATTTCAGGTTCAAACCAAGAAATAGCAGCCGATACCTTAGCTGCCAAGGCGCCAGCCCTTGAATTTAAAGCTTGATATGTTGAATTTTCTGTATCTTGATCATTTTTTAAATTCGCATACACGTATACTTTTTCGAGCATCCGTTCAAGCGCCAAAATAGCTTCTAATCCACGTAACATTGTTGTACTATCTTGACTCAATGTACCTTTAAAGTTAGCGATAGTTACTACAGATTCTTCAATTTTTTTGTAATCCTCTTCAAATAATGAATCTGAACCATATATTTTTTCTACATCCCACGTTAAATTTTCTGGTACCTCTTCACGCTTTGGTAATTGCTTAGCTACTGTCATAAAAAGCCTCCGAATATCGTTTATTTACTCCTATAAGATAACATATTTTTAATCAAAATTTGAAATAAATGTATGCCTCAACTGTAAATTTTCCATTTTTAGCGATATATCACTGGACCATACAATCTGATTGTCAATTCGATAATTTTCGGATTCTTTAATTGGTATTAAAATATGATTTTTAATTAAACCCTTAATATATGCATTATTAACTTGTTTAATTGCTAGATGACCAACAAGTGGCATTTCAAAAAGAGTTTTTGTGATTTTTTGTTGCAGGTTAAATAATAACTCAAGCTCTTTTTTCGAAATAACATCAGTGGTATATTTTTGCAAATCTAAAATAACTCGAATTCTCCAAAAAAAGTCATCATGTCGATAGATTGGCGGAAGACGCGTCTGACTCAAGCAATATATCGGAAATCCCATAAAATAATATCGCTGCATGTAGCAAAAATCAATCTGTTGCTTTAAATAATGATTCAAATAATAACAATTTTTCTCTAACTTAGTCAATTGACGGAACAAGTCTGCTGGTGACAAATTCAAAGTTTTATTCCTACAATTATTTTTGATAAATACCATTAAGTCTGTTACATCATTAAATACTTTTGTGCAGTAACGAATACCATATAAATTTTCAAACCATAATTCATAATTTAAAATTAAACACTGTCGCTCAGTATCGATAAATACTAAGAAATAACCAATATTTTTATGGAAATTTATAAACATTGCTTGTTGTTGTGTTAATTTTTTATTTAAACGATGTTTCATCCCTAGAATCCAAAAAATACGATACCCATTTTGTTTATAACCGTCAGTCCTTTTGTTAAAATCTTTTAGCGTCAACGGACTGCATTGGTACTCTACGACTAACTGGCTATTTTTTAAATTTATTAAAACATCCGGTCGTTGCTTTAGTTTAGGCAAATATTGCTCAATATCTGCTCTTTTATGTCTTTTTTCTGCCCACATTTTAATTAAATTTTTCCCTGTGACATGTATTTTCGTTTCACCTTCTGAAAAAAAATGACATGACTTTTTAAAATGAGCAAAATGAGCTTGTTTTTGCGGGCCTTCTTTAAAGACAACACGCTCTCCGCAACCAGGACAAAAATATTTATTGTTTTGCTTAAAATTTATTGCGCATACCAACTCATCTACGTGTTCTTGTTTTGCAAATATCATTCAAATTACCCCTTGTTACAATTTAAATACGCAAAAAAACAAACTAACCTTTTTCGATTAGTTTGTTTATTTAAAGTATCTTCTTGCCTCAGAGAGTGCGTCAGATGACATAATCTTTTTACCACGTTCTTCCATAAATGGTCCTGTCGATGAGACAACCTGTGCATACTCTAATGCGACAGCTATATCATTTTCGATTGTTTCTTTTGTTGTATTATCTTTATCAAAAATTAGTTCTAAAAAATATTTATTTTGGACTTTAAATAAATTGCTTTGTGTATTTGTTGGTCTAAAAATTTTAGCTAATTGAATAAAATCTTCGAAGTCCCCAAATTCAAACATTCTTGTTTGAGCAGATTTTTTATAACCCGATCCAACAGTATCTTGTGAGTCATTGTCACTGTCTTCAAGCTCAGCTAATCTATCTTTTATAAAGCTTCCTAGATCATCATTCTCAGATAAATCAGAAATGTTTATTTCTTTCGGATTTTGCGTCTCGTCTGGCTTTCCACGACTGATAAATAACTCCAAGCCATCTCGATTAGGTAATACCTGGAAGGTAACTGCTTCATTATTTTCAAATTCATGTTCCGTGTCTACTTCGCGTAAAATACTATAAAAGAAATCTTCAATTTGAGTTCTATTACCTAATAAATCTAAAACAGTAATACCTCTTTTAGATAAATCTTCATCTTCAACTAAAACACGAATTGTATTTTCATTTATTTTTTCCATTTTCATTACTAATCACCCATCTTTCTGATAACTTGACCTTAATTCTATCTAAAATTTACTATTTGTAAAGTAGTTTAAACTAAATAAAAAAAATTCAGGAATGCGTCTTCCTGAATTTTACCATGTTACCTTATTAAAAACTAATGTTTCAATATTATTTAATTTTAAATTAATTAAAATCCAGCAAGTAATTGTGCCTTTTGTAATTCTAAAGCACGTACATCCCTTGGTAAGAAGCGACGAATTTCGTCTTCGTTATATCCAACCTGTAATCGTTTTTCATCTAGAATAATAGGACGACGTAATAAACCAGGATTATCTTGAATTAATGAGAATAATTCTTGAAGTGGTAAATCGTCTAAGTCCATATCTAGTTCCTGATAAACTTTTGAGCGTTTAGAAATAACTTCTTCTGTTCCATTTTCAGTCATTTGCAAAATTGTTTTAATTTCATCAATGTTGAGAGGCTCAGAAAAAATATTACGTTCTTGGAATGGAATATTATTTTCCTTAAGCCATGCACGTGCTTTTCGACAAGATGTACAACTTGGTGAAGTATATAAAGTTACCATATGCGCTCTCTCCTTTTAATAAAAAATTTATCAATTCCTATAAAACAATTGTAACTTATTATCAAACAAATTACTACCATTTTATTAAAAAAATTTACTAATTAATATTTTTACTAATAATACATTTAATTCATTTGTGTTCATTATTAAATGATTAAATGACATCATTTTTGATATTGTTTTTTATATTTCGAGTATGATATTACATATATTTTATAGTTATTATTATTTATTGAATGAAAAATAATTTGCTATCTCAATTATTTAATATACTTTACACTCGATATATACTTACTAAAAGTACGTAACACGCACTTAATCGTTTATTTGCAACAATCTTATCATTATTTTATTTTTCAAAAAAAAGATACATATTGTTAAAAAAATTTAACAATATGTATCCGATTACAAAATTAGTTCTAAATATTTTTTTGCGAGTATTATATCGATATTATTGCCAGCTGATAATTCAGCTTGTTCTTTTAATAATTCGTGGGAACCATTTGCTGGTAAATGCGTTAAAATTAATCTTTTAGCATTATTTAAACGAGCAAACTTTCCAGACTCGGTAGATGTCATATGCCATTTTTTGCCAATTTTATCATCAAAAAAGTTTGTATCGGTCATTAATATATCTGCATTTTGACTAATTTCATTTAATTTTTCGTCATACGCCGTATCAGCTGTAAAAACAAAGACCTTCCCAGTTGCCCGTTCCGTTATTCTCATAGCATATGTAGGCACTGGGTGAATTGTTTCTAAAAATTCAAAAGTAAAAGGCCCAATGTCTATAACTTCTTTATTCTTATATCCTATTCCAATTGTCGCATTTGCCCAAGTTAATTTTGCTAATGCTTCTTGATCAATAGATGGCCCATAAATAGGAAGTGGTTGCTTCACTTGTTCACCGTTAATCTGCCAGCTATACTGTAAAACGCCGACATCTGCGATATGATCCTGATGATAATGTGATAAAACAACTGCATCTAACTTCAAGGAATCTAGTTTAGGTTCTAGACTAAGCATTGCTCCACTTCCACAGTCCAACAATAAATTAAAACCATTACTCTGAATTAAATATGAACTAGTTCCAACTGTATGGGCAGGATAACCCCCATAGAATCCTAAAATTGTCAACTTCATTTTTAATTGTCCTTCCTGTTACTTTTGACTCTATTATACCTTTTTTTGGGCTATACTTAATAATGAATTAAAGTAAATGGGAGATGTATCTTTGTTAAATCATATAAACACAGCATTAGGCGCTGAATATTTTTTAAAGTCTATAATTCGAAATAATCCATCCCGATCATTTATTCTACTTAATCCAATTAATAAGTACAATAATTCTTACTTATTAGACACATCAGATGATAATTCTATTTTCTACTCTGGATTAGACTTCCGTGTTCGATATCATGTAGGAATGGATTCATGGCAAGGTTTTTATCATTTTAAATATATTACTTTGAGCGATGAAGAAAGTAAAGTTTACTTAGCTCAAGTACAAACTTTTATTAATGAACAAACAAAACCAACTGGTATCATTTCTTTTTACACATTACAGTCTTTATCTAAAGGTTATAATTATGTTTTTTTAACAATTTGGAAGCAACAATCTGATTTTATTAATTGGCGTAAAACGTCAAATTATAAACAGTTAAAGTACTATGAAAGTGAGTTTCAAATTACTCCCATAGACGCAGTGTATTCTGTTAATGAATTAATTAATATAAAAGATTAATCCAATTAGTTAAAAACAATCCGTATTCCACAAACGATATTAATAGCTAATTAATGACTCAAACAAGTCATTAATTAGCTATTTTTTTACAATAGTTATTCCCCAAAAATGTTTAATTTCCAACCAAAAAATAGCCTAAAAAGTTTTCTAACTTTTAGGCTATTAATCATTTAACCGTTCTTAAACTCTGTTATTTATTATCCGATTCAACACTCTCACGGTAATTAAAAATAAGCCTAAATACATCACATAGAAGGTCCCCCAGAAGAAAATGAGAACATTTAGGTTAGGTTGATCAAATAATGCGACATAAATATTAAAAGTAAATATTGCTTCTATCGATCCTAAAATAACCGGAATTAAAAATAAACTGGCTGTTTGCTGATAAATAATTCGCTTAATCTCTTTTTTGGTCACACCTAGACTTTGCATTAGTGAATAAGTTTTTTGATTTTGTCTAAGATCTATCATTTGTTGTAACATTAAAATACTACAAGTTGCTAATACTAAAATAATACTAATAAAACATGCTATATAAATATAAAACCCATCTAATTCGTTAACATTTTTTTCAACTTGATTTCTCACACCCAAATTTCGATAATGGTAGTTTGACTTAATTTGATTAGAAAATTTATAACGGACATTCGATAATGTTGTCCCTGTCTGCTGCAAATAGGTCTGTTCTTTAGATTGATTATCTAATTTATGTCCGAAATCATTTTTAGATTGTGCAAATTCCTGATAATTTTTAATATTAATAGCTGTAAGTCCATATTTTGTGTTGCTATCAACACGTTTGTAGACACTATCTTTAACAATTAACAAATTTTGAATGTAATGTATTTCACCATACGGAAACGTACTTAAGTATGTTTTTATCTTTAATTTGTTCATTGATTTTTGCTTAAATTGAATGAGCTGGTTATCATCATTAATTTGATATCTTGCTAACTTGTGTAAAATCATAACTGTCTCATTCGATTTAATCTTAATCGGTTCTAAATCATCTTGAATTTTACGCGCATGATTATAATCTGTTTCTGACATTATTGTAATTGGCACAATTTTAGCTTCACTTTGATTATTTGCTTTTAATTGAACACTTGTTTTCATCGGTACAATTTTAAGATGTCCACTTACTTGCTGTTTCACTATTAAATTGTTTTGTTTTAATACTTTTTTTACAGTTTTTAAATGATAATCGTCCGTAATAAAATGAGCTGGTGCCACTTGATCAATTGTTTTTTGGGAATATGAATACAACGTAGCCACTCCAATAAATACAGATAAAGAGAACATTATTAATAAAGTCATTAAACTTAAGATGACCTTATTTTGTCTTAAACTGACTTTTAAATTAGAAAAAGCAAGTAGCCTACCACCCCGATACATAAAATGTCGCCATTTTTGTATCATACTTATCATTATCGGCACCAAATAATTAAAAATCAAAAGAGTCCCTAAGATAATCATAATTGCAATAATCAATACTGCTAAAAAATAATCATTTTTACGTAACCAAACATTAAAAATAGGTCCCAAATTTTCAAAATTTACTGCCATAAATAAAGGTACAATAATAAAAAAGATACTAATGATAGCCATAAATCGTTTAAATGGTCCAAATTTTTCGACACTGGCATTATCACTATTTTTAAACAATGAAACTAATTGTTTACGATAAATAACACTTGCATTAACAGTTGACATCATTAAAAAGATAACGTTAAAGATAACTATTGTACTAATTAAACTATGCCAAGATATAATAATATTGGTATCTGCCACAATAAACATAGCCCTCAACAAAATCATAGCAAATAATTTAGAAAAGATCGCACCAACCACTAAACCAATCAGTAATGCTATATTACCTAGAATTAAATTTTCAATAAATAGCATTGTCGCAATTTCTTTTTTTTTCACTCCAAGAAGATGGTAAACAGCAATTTCTTTTTCTCGCCGTTTCGCCACAAAAAGATTAGTGTACATCATGAAACAAGCAATAAAAATCAAAATTAAAAAACTACTAATACGTAAAGTAACAGAAATTGGTAACTCTACGCGCGCATTTTGTGTTAACTCTTTGTTAATTGACATTGACAAAAATGAAAAATAAACTGTAACTGCTATCGCACTAGCAATAATGTAAATTAAATAATCCCATAAACTGCGCCAAATACTTTTAAAAACAATATTCACTAGTGGTTTCATTGCTTTCCCCCACCAATAGCTGCTTGCATATCAATTATTTTTTGGAAAAATTCTTTTCTAGAGCCATCTCGCCTAATTTCGGCAAAGATATTCCCATCTTTAATAAAAATAATTCTTTTACAATAACTAGCTGTAAATGCATCATGAGTTACCATCATGAGCGTCATCTTTTGCTTTTCATTCACGTCTGTTAAATACTTCAATAGTTCCGTAGCTGCTTTTGAATCTAGACTTCCTGTCGGTTCATCTGCGAATAACATTTTGGGTGCCGTTATAATAGCTCGTGCAACTGCAACCCTCTGCTGTTGACCAATTGAAATTTCATTTGGAAAATGTTTTAAAATATTATTTAAATTTAAAATATTAGCAATATTAGCAAGTTTTGCCTCAATTATTTCTACATTTACTTTATCCAATGCTAAGGGCAAAATTATATTTTCCTTGATAGTCAACGAATTAAGTAAATTAAAATCTTGAAAAATAAACCCTAACTGTTGTCTTCTAAACTCAGACAATTTTTTTTCATTATATTGTGTTATATCCTGGTTATCTATTCTAACATGTCCAAAAGTTGGCTTATCAATAGTCGACATCATATTTAATAACGTCGTTTTTCCTGCACCAGATGGTCCCATAATACCAACAAATTCTCCTGAATCAATTACAAACGAAATATTATCAATTGCAGTCGATCTATTAAACTTCATTCCATAAATTTTTTTAACGTGATCTACTTCAATAAATGTCATAATTTCATTTCTCCTATTACCAAGTATTATCCTATATATAGGATAATTACGCCAATATTTATTTACGCTTTTTATCTATTTGAATTTAATGCTAAAAACCGGTATTGTAGGGTAAATAGTTCTTACTTTAAAGAGGTGATAATATGTTTAGTATAATGATTGTTGAAGATGATAAAACAATTGCCAACATTACTGCAGATAGTCTAGCAAAATGGCGATTCAACCCTATTTTAATTAATAATTTTAGTGAAATTGATCTTGAATTCATTGAAAAAAAACCACATTTAGTTTTATTAGACATTAATTTACCCGATTTTGATGGCTTTTACTGGTGTAAAAAAATCCGTGAAATATCAAATGTACCAATTATATTTATCTCAAGCCGAAATACCAATATGGATATGGTTATGGCAATGAATATGGGTGGCGATGACTTCGTAAATAAACCTTACTCAATGGAAGTTTTAGTTGCAAAAATTTCTGCATTATTACGACGCACTTACAATTACGCAGAAATGGGACCAGAAACACTCGAGCATAATGGCCTTTTTTTGAATTTACAAAATGGAACTGCAAAATTTAACGATAAAATTATTGATTTATCAAAAAATGAGTACCAGTTACTGCAATATTTAATGCGTCAGACAGGGAAAATTGTTAGCCGTGAAAAATTACTTCGAGAACTCTGGGAAGACGAACATTTTGTTGATGACAATACGTTAACCGTTAATATTAATCGCGTTCGTAAAAAAATAGCACAAGCTGGATTACCCAATTTTATCGAGACAAAGGTAGGACAAGGTTATCTTATCCCTTAGGAGACACTAATGACATTTTTTAAGTACATTTCAGATAGAATTACAACAATCATCTTTTTCCTTCTAGTTATTCTCTTAATTAATCTTGTATTGTGGTTTGATCCATTCCATAACATTGTTTTATCTACATTATTATATATAGATATTCTGGTAGTTATTATATCAAGTATTTTTGTTGTAACACGTTACTGGATTAATCATCAATGGTACCAAAAATTTAAATTACCAATTGATCCAGCAACAGCAGATTTATTGATTCCTATTAATGGTGCACATTCCAATGAACAACGTTTATATCAGGGTTATGTTAATGCCCTATTAAACAATCATCAAATACAAATAAATAATATCTTGTCTAAACAACAAGAACAAGAGGATTTTTTAAATGCTTGGATTCATGATATTAAAGTTCCCTTAGCTGCTATTCAGTTACTAATTGAAACATCTGATGGCAAGCTATCTGAAAAACAAGTCATGCAAACTGAAATTGAATTAAAAAACATTGAAAATTTTGTTGAACAAGTGATTTATTATTCTCGTTTAGATAGCTTTTCAAATGATTATTTAATTCAAGATGATTCACTAAAAAAAGTAGTTAATCTTGTCATTCGGGATAATATGAACTTATTTTTTTCAAAACATATTCGTTTCGTTTTTAACAGTACAGATATTTCCGTTCTAACTGATTCAAAATGGCTACGTTTTATCTTAAATCAAGTGATTACCAATTCATTAAAATACACACCAAATAATGGTGAAATCGTTATTTCTCTTAAAGATACTGAAAAAGAAACGATATTAGCCATTAAAGATAATGGCATTGGTATCCCGAACGCAGATTTAGCTCGCGTTTTTGACAAAGGATTTACCGGGAATAACGGGCGTCAATTCAACCAAAATGCAACCGGATTAGGCCTTTATTTAGCAAATCAACTAAGTCAAAAATTAGGTCACCAATTAGAAATTGAATCTCCAAAAAATGAAGGTACTACAGTTAAAATTATATTTCCTAAACTTTCTTATTATAATGATGAAATGGGCGAAATTCTTCGCTAGGAGGGTCTATCATGTTATCAGAAATTGAACTCGGTTTTACAAATATTAAAGATATTGATCCTAATATTATTGTAGATTTACGCTATGCTACAAAAGACAACTTTACTAACCAAATTATTTATGACTTTTCTACAGCAATCGCTAGAACAGGAACAGCTAAGAAACTTGGTATCGCAAGTCAATTACTCAAAACTCAAGGCTATCGTTTAAAAATTTGGGACGCCTACAGACCAGTCTCTGCTCAAAAAAAATTATTTGACGTTTATCCCGATCCTAATTTTGTAGCGAAGCCAAATCCTAATTTCAGTCATCAAAAAGGCGTGACATTTGATTTAACTATCTGTGATATGGATGGCCACGAGCTTAACATGCAAAGTGAATTTGACGACTTTTCAGAACGAGCTGGAAGAAATTATAAACGAACACCTCAACAACAAATAAATTACGATATACTAAATAACGCTATGATAACTGCTGGTTTTATCGGATATTCTGAAGAATGGTGGGACTATAGAGATTCTGATATGAATGACTATTCACCACTTATCGCGAATCCAAATGATTATTAAAAAAACTTGTCACAACACCTTACATACAAGGTATTGTGACAAGTTTTTTATCTTAACAATTTATCCCAGAGAATAACTTCACCCGCAATTAATGATTTTTGAACATCAATAATTCTTTGATTTGAGCTACCTCTAAATTGCAAAGTTAAATCTTTTTTTGGTAATTCGAATCGACCGTCGACTAAAATATCAATCTTTGAAAGTAATTCAAGTTTATCATCAGATTCAAGCATTAATTCATCCCATGTATAACCAGTCCAAGACCAGATATCTTTCGTCCATCCATAAGTATCATGAATACGATTCACTAAGCTTAAACAAACCTGCGTGTTAACAAAAGGCTCTCCGCCTAATAAAGTTAATCCTTGGCAATAGTCTTCGCTTAAATCAGTTATTATTTGATCTTCAAGCTCTTTTGTATATGGTGTCCCATATCTAAAATTTTGCGCTGCCTTATTATAACAACCCGGACAAGCAAATAAACAGCCACTAACGTATAAACTACAACGAACCCCTTCACCATCAACAAAATTAAATGGTTTATAAGATGCAATATACTGTTGGCTTAACTCACTGGCAATCCATTCTTTAGGTTTCGGATTTCGTGGTGCTTTAACTCTCTTTTGTCGTTCCATCATCAACCATTCCTAAAGTCATATTTTTAACACGAGAAGCAATTTCTTTATGACGTCCATGAACCATCGGACGTTGCTGTGGATTACCTAAGTATCCACATGTCCTTTTAACAACATCACATGTTTTTGGATCATGATTTTGACATTTAGGGCATTCAAATCCTCGTTCAGTTGGGTTAAATTCACCATCAAAACCACATTTATAACAATGATCAATAGGGGTATTAGTTCCTAAATAGCCGATTTTATCATAAGCCCAATCCCAGACTGCTTCTAAAGCCTTAGGATTTTGACGTAAATTTGGGTATTCACAGTAATGAATAAATCCACCTGATGCATATTTAGGATATTCCATTTCAAACGACAATTTTTCAAACGGAGTTGGATTTTTCCTAACGTCATAATGAAAACTATTTGTATAATATTCCTTTTCTGTAACATCTTTAATTTCACCAAATTTTTCAGTGTCTAATACACAGAAACGATCTGTTAAGGATTCACTAGGAGTTGAATAAACACTAAAATGATAATCGTATTCATCTGACCAATCTGTACAATACTCCTTGAGGCGTTTAACGATGTCAATCGTAAAATTATGCGCCTTTTCATTTTTTTCCCAATTAGGTCCAAAAAAAACAGTTCCAACTTCATATAGTCCAATATAACCTAATGAGACCGTAGCGCGACGATTCTTGAATAAATCATCAACATCTCCGTCTGCTTTTAACCTTTCGCCAAAAGCACCATGTTGATATAGAATGGGTGCATTCTCTGGGATAGCTTCCTTGACACGGTTAACTTTAAAGACTAATGCCTCTTTACAAACCTGCATCCTCTCTTTAAAGATATCCCAAAATAAATCAATATTACCTTCGGATTCCAAAGCAATTCGTGGTAAATTAACTGTAACAACGCCTAAATTCATACGCCCAGAATTGACTTCATTACCATTTTTATCTTTCCATCCTTGCAGAAAGCTACGACAGCCCATAGGTACCTTGAAACTGCCCGTAAGCTCTTTTATCTTGTCATACATTAATATGTCAGGGTACATTCTCTTCGTAGCACAATCAACAGCTAAGGCCTTAATATCGTAGTTAGGGTCCCCATGTTTAAAGTTTAAATCCTTTTTTATTGTAAATACTAATTTAGGAAATATTGCCGTACGATGCTCACGACCTAATCCTTTTATTCTAATTTTTAAAATTGAGATTTGAATTTCTCGTTCAATCCAACTTTCACCCAACCCAAAACCTAACGTAGTAAACGGCGTCTGTCCTTGCGAAGAGAATAAAGTATTGATTTCATACTCTAATCCTTGCATGGCATCATAAATATCTTTGCTTGTTTTAAGTTTAGCAAATTCTATCTGTTTTATTGGATTCCCAATCCATACTTTTGCATCTATTAAATGCTTCTTATAATTTAATTCAGCAAATGGCGCTAGTAACTCATCCACCCTATCTGCAGAACAACCACCATACTGACTTGAGGCTACATTAGCAATAATTTGTGCCATTTGCGCAGTTGCGGTCTGAATTGAATGAGGACTTTCAACTTCAGCATTTCCTATTTTAAATCCATTTGTTAACATCTCTTTAAAATCAATCAGACAGCAGTTAGTCATAGGACTCCAGGGTGTGTAATCTAAATCATGATAATGAATTGAACCACGTAAATGTGCTTTAGCTAGTGATTCAGGCATTAATTTTAATCCCAAAGTTTTACCCACTGTCCCAGCCGTCAAATCACGTTGTGTATTGAATACATTGCTATCCTTATTAGCATTTTCATGAACAATTGTATCATCTTTATTTAATAATTTATCCAAACGACCAGCTGGATCAGTTTGCTCTTTCCACAATTTTTCATCATTTATTCTATATTCCTGAAAGCTATCCAATGCATCACGGTAGCCTAATTCACGATATGTAGCTATAACTAAGCCATACATCGTTTGGGCATTAATTTTTTGATAATTACTTAATTTATGTAATAGTAATTCCTGATAGCTTTCTTGATTTTTTTTACTATTTAATCGACGCAAAGTACTACTTAAAACTTTACGTAATGCAAAATCAACTTTTCGACCATCACGCTTTTCAAATATGTCAGGCACTTGCATATCTAACTTTACCTCTACTTTTTTCATAAGTGACCTTCCTTTTCTTACAGCAATAAATATATGTTACTTGATTATCCTCTTAAAAACAACAATATATAGTGTACAACAATATATACTATCTATATATTGTTGTACACTATGATTTACTATCAAGATGTTTGAAATGTAATTAAAAAGTTAGACGTATATATATCAGTTAAAAAATTATTATATGATTTCAATACCAGAATATTTTATACACTTAAAAATTTATACCAAAAAAACTCTAATTATTAAGTGATTAGAATTTTCATACTATTATCCACCAACAACAGTTGACGAAGAGCCAAAAAAGTTCAACAAAAGCTCAACTTTCTATAATTTCGTATTATTCTTCATAATTTAGCGTACAAAAAAAGCCCAATCAATGGGCTTTCATGTTTTCTAATACTCTCTATAATACTTAATAATACCGGTGATCGGGGTCGAACCGATACTCCATTGCTGGAACTGGATTTTGAGTCCAGCGCGTCTGCCAATTCCGCCACACCGGCATAACTCGTGTAAGGCGGTAACCGGATTTGAACCGGTGATGAAGGTTTTGCAGACCTCTGCCTTACCACTTGGCTATACCGCCATATTAATTATTACTTGATATAACCTTATAAAAGGCGACATGTGGGAATCGAACCCACGCGTGCCGGAGCCACAATCCGGTGCGTTAACCACTTCGCCAATATCGCCAAAACAAAAAATGGCAGGGGTAGTAGGAATTGAACCCACACTGACGGTTTTGGAGACCGTAGTTCTACCTTTAAACTATACCCCTATAAAAAATGGAAGAGAGTGGATTCGAACCACCGAACCCGAAGGAGCGGATTTACAGTCCGCCGCGTTTAGCCTCTTCGCTACTCTTCCAATAAATGGCGCAGGACAGAATCGAACTGCCGACACATGGAGCTTCAATCCATTGCTCTACCAACTGAGCTACTGAG
>NZ_JBXAYG010000011.1:0-7509 GCF_056782155.1 Dellaglioa sp. CoH-55-MRSF-9
AAAAACAAAAAGTTAATCCTGAAAATTACATTTTTGGCGCAATGAGAAATACTTTTGAAGTGTGGTACAGCGAATACTTGCAATCATTAAGTTAAAATGGCTAAATTAGCTCATATAAGAGCCATAGAGAAACTTTAAAAGCAACAAAGTACAAAGACTAGTAAAATGTTAAAAATGCCTTAGAAGCGTTATTAAAGGCAATTAAAATCAAAGGACAAGATAATATCTTGTCCTTTTTTTCTGATTATTTTGAAGTTAAACAATTAAATTATGTATCATACTACCTTTTTTAGAAAGCTCATTTTACACTGCGTAATACGTCTGTTTACTGTCACTTACCATATCAAAAACAGTCAAAAATAAAAGGGTATATAAACTCACAAGTTCGCCCTTGTATTTTTTTTATGTTTTTTATCTGTTTTCATCACAGCAAACGACCGAAAACGCACTGGAAAAAATGAACTATCAAAATAAAAAAAGGGGGTGATCTATGTACATAATTTAATAACTTAAAAATAATCATCAATCCAGCTTCACTCACTCAACACCTAAAAAAAATGTGTTTAAAAGAAAGGACAGAAAAATGAATAAAAAGTTTTTAAAGCAACAATTAGATAATGCAGAAAGCGAGAATAGAGTGATAAGTAAAGCTCAAAATGAACAAGAAACTAAAGTGTTAATACGAAAATATGGAACGCTAGGTAACTTAAATAAACGATTGTTAGAATTAGAATATTTTTAAATTATAAGGAGTGGAAATAATGGAACTAATAAGTGTAGAAACAATATGTGAAACAATAAATGGAAAAGAATATGATTAATTAATATCATTTCCTAGTTTTAGATAATTGAATCCTCTCCTATTTCTTATTAAACTTGTTTTAGGAAAAAGGGGGCTACAATGATTACAAAATTAAACAGTTTTTCAGACAGGGATTTAGAACAATTGGCACAGATTTGGTTGAATGGCAATTTACAAGCACATTCATTTATTCCCGCTCAGTATTGGAAAAATCAATTTGTGAACATTAAAAAAATGTTGCCTGAAGCAAATATTTTTGTGTATAGGAATAATGAAATAATTATCGGTTTTTTAGGCGAATTAGATGGTTACATAGCTGGATTATTTGTTGACATGAACTACAGAAAGCAAGGTGTTGGTAGCCGATTAATTAATTACCTAAAACAAATAAACGACAAATTAACACTTTCAGTCTATGTAGATAATATTAATGCCGTTAATTTTTATGAGAATAAAGATTTTATCATAGACAGTGTAGGTATGGATACTGAGACTGATTCAAAAGAGTATCGTATGACTTGGGAAAAATAAAAGGTAAAGACTTTTTTTATAAAAGCTTTGCTTTTTATTTTGCAATAAATAATGCTAATGTAAGTGACAGAATAATTAGTACCAATATCGCTAAGACACTTTTGATGCCAAAAGCAATAGTTAGACTTATCAAAATAATAAGTGGCAAATAAAAATAGTCCAATTTATTGACTTCTGAGCAATCCATACCAGTGTAGATTTATTAAAATTGTTACCAAAAAAACGCGTGTAGTTTGCTTACAGGAAATATTGGTCATAACTTAATACGATGAGAAATTATATTAGCATTCAAAATAAGTTGAGATACAGATACTATCTCAACTTATTTTTTTATGGGGTTAAGCTGACACCAGCTTGCCCCACGCGGGTAGCGTTCTGCATGACATGCTCTCACTGAAAGTGATCCTGCAATGATAAATTGCCCCGTCACGGCGTGACCCGCCAGAGGTTTTACAAGCCGGATAAGTGGCGCTGTAAAATAGCAGTTTCCCCAGTAAGAAGGGGAAACGCTACGGTCATCGCTTGGCGATGACGCGCCTCGCAGAGCCTGTCCAAAATATTATTTTGGTATAACAGGCTATACCAGATTTTTAACGGTGTTATACTGGTCTTGGAAAACCCTTTTTGAGGAGGCATTTTTGATGGCGCATTTAAAGAAAAATACGCGTGGCGCAGTCCCAGGTTTAGCGGTTCACTTTGAACGTAAAACCGACCATCACACTAACAAAGAAATTGATGTGTCGAAAACCTATCTAAATCAAGATCTGATGGCGGATGGTTCTGATATGCTGTCACGCTTCAATGCGCGTTTAAATGACGTTTATTGCATGAAAAGAGACGATGTGAAGGCGTTAGCGACTTGGATTGTCACTTTACCTGAAGAACTTACAGAAGCGTCCTACGAGCAACAGAGCGCCTTTTTTGAAGCAACCACTAATTTTCTGAATGACCGTTATGGTCAAGAAAATGCCGTGGCCGCTGTCGTACATTATGACGAGACAACCCCTCACTTGCACTATGCCTTTGTCCCAGTGGTTTTTGATAATAAAAAAGCACGTGATAAAGTATCCGCTAAAGAAGTCCTCACGCGCCATGATTTGCAAAGCTTTCATGAGGATTTAGATGAGCATTTAAAAAAAGTGCTGCCCTTTTATGAACAAGGGATTTTAAATAACAAAACCTTACCGTTTGAGAATGTCGCTGAAATCAAAAAATACAACGATCAGTTTAACGCTTTAAAAACTGAACTAGCCGATATTGAAGACAATATTCGTGCGAAACAGGCCGTACTTAAAATCACGGATCAAGCCTTAACGGAATTGGACTTAGCCGAAAAACAAATTGATGCCTTTAAACAAGACTTATCTAAAAACCTCTTTGGTAAGACGGTGCTTAAACCAGATGACTTAGATCGCTTTAAAAGTGTGTTAGCCACGATGAAGAAAGCCACCTTGCAAAGCCAGCATGAGACACGAGAACTCAAGCAAACGTTAGGCCAAGTCAACGCGCAATTAGCTGACATCCAAGCTGACTATCAAAACCTGAAAGAAACTCATCAAATGTTTCAGAAGCGGCAGCGAGAACAGCAAAAAATGGACTATGTGATGCGTGACATGCTTAAAAATGATTATGGTGTCGACAAACTATCGCATACTGATGTGGAGGCTCGGTATGTTCTTTATAAGCTGGATCATGAAGAACTCACTCAAAATAAAAAAGTAGCCCAGACCTGGTTAAAGACACTGACGACAGCTAGAGCAGATCCAGATACGAAAATAGCGCCAACTAGATTAGATTGGGGTATTGAACAAGTTAAAGCATTAATTAATCGAATCATTGAATTAACGCGTGATATTTTTAAAGGGCCAAGTCTTTAACGTTATAACGGCCTATTTGCTCGTCTAAGCGTTTTTAACCATGTGACGTAGAAATAATCATCAAATAGATTCAAACGTCGCTATTGGCTTAATAAGGGGCAATTAGGTTACATAACCAGGAATCCATCATTTAAAATAATGCCAAACAAAAAGAACACTCTGGACAAACATTATGTACAACGGTGTTCTTTTTGTTTTGTTTTTATTAATTCAATAAAAAGGCGAAGCCTATTATAAGTTTATCTTTTATATTTTAATCTTTTGTTCTTTTGCGTGGTTATAAAGTGAGCATTAGCAATGCTTCAAAGCTAAATACGTGTACAAAATACTGTGCATACGTGTACAAAATACTGTGCATACGTGTACAAAATACTGTGCATACGTGTACATTTTATTTTTTCATGTACACGTAAAATGCTATAATAAAAAGCATAAAGAAATTCCCGACAAAAAGTTTTTCTTTATGCTTATATCCAACAACACGCCCAAAGGAGTGTATCTATATGTCCATTATATCAGAATCAAAGACAAGGCAGGTGCAGACCTTGAATGAATTATCAAAAAGAAAAGTGGTCGAACACAATAGCTTAATCACATCCATTGCCAAAATGGATAAAACGCCGCTTAAAATGTTTGAATTAGCTGTTTCTTTAATCGATACAGAAAACCCACCTCAAGATCAAACGGTTTATTTATCAAAGCAAGAAATGTTTGCTTTCTTTAAGGTGAATGATAACGATAAACATAGCCGATTTAAACAAGCGATTGAAAGAATGCAGAAACAAGCTTTTTTTCAGATTAAAAAAGAACAAGATAAAGGGTTTAAGTTTGTTAGTATTGTGCCAATCCCTTATGTGGAATGGACGGATTATAGTGACGAAGTAAAAATTGAATTTCATCGTGAAATCATGCCTTACTTAATCAATCTTAAAAACAATTTTACGCAACATGCTTTGTCAGACATCGCAGAATTAAATAGCAAGTATGCCATTATTCTATACCGTTGGTTATCGATGAATTACAACCAGTACGAGCATTACAGCTTTAAAGGTGGTCGGAGACA
Organism: Dellaglioa sp. CoH-55-MRSF-9; assembly: GCF_056782155.1. Next base: position 4,274 of record NZ_JBXAYG010000011.1, read on the forward strand.
AGACCAAATTGATAGTTATCGTAATCCTGAAATTAGTATCCGAGATTTACGAGAAATGACAGATACGATAGATGAGTATCTGGATTTTAGAAATTTTGAAAAAAGAATTTTAAAAAATGGTATTGAAGAAATTACAAATAATACAACTTTTAATGTGACGTACGAAAAAGTTAAAAAAGGGCGCAGCATTGATAGCATTGTCTTTCACATTACTAAAAAACAAGTTGCGGCTGATAGTAGTTATAAACAGGATGATCCCGTTTATATCGAGGGCAAGATTCGTCAAGAAGAAACAGAAGATATGTTGACTGTTAAGGCAATAAAAAGTCCCTATACAAAGTTACTTATGGAGCAGTTTTTATTGTCATATATTGATTTAACGGATACGACTATTTTGTCAGGGTTACAGAAAAATGTATATCCACTTTATGACGAATTAAAAGAATTACGTGGTTTAAAGGGCGTGAAAGAACACTTAGCCTATATCAGAGACAAACAAGATGACTATTCGAAAAAGAATATTGCTAAGTATCTTAAAAAATCGATTGAACAGTATCTACCAATCGTTAAAAGGCAGGATATAGATCATGAGTGACAATTTAAAAACGATTCGAGAACTTGCAGATGAGTTAGGAGTTAGCAAGAATAAAATTCATTATCAAGTTTCTAAAATATCAAGCGAATATGTAGTTAGAAATAATAGTATGAAGCTATTAACCGCTGAAGCGGTTAAACAAATAAAAGAAAATATAGGTATTGAATTAAACAGTAGTTTAAACAGTAAGTTAAATACCGTTAAACACCAAGAAAACACTAATATAAAAGGAAATACAAGTGTTGAAGGCGTTGAATTAAACAGCACTTTAAATAGCTATTTAAACAGTCTTAAACACCAAATTGAATATCTTGAATCTCAAAATACCAATAAAGATGAACAAATAAAAAGTTTAGTGGAAGCACAAAAACAAACGCAAAATTTGTTAGACCAGCAACAACAATTAGCCTTACAAGATAAAAAGTTGTTAGAAGAATACAAAGCAAAAAACGACAGATTAAAAGTTCTCAAAATGCCCTCACAGGAAACACAATTCAAACACTTAGACAATCAATATAAAGATGAAGTGAACGCTCTTAAAGAGAAGTTGGAAAATTTGCAGGAACAAATCAAAGATCAAAAAAGGATAGAAGAACAAGAAAAACCAAGAAAATGGTGGGGACTATGGCGAAAATAGATGATTCAGTTAAAAAGAAAGTTCCTGAATTGCGATTTGCGGGGTTTGCTGACGATTGGGAAGAGCGTAAGTTGGGTGAATTAGCTAGTTTTTCAAAAGGCAATGGATATACAAAAAATGATTTAGTCGAATTTGGAGATCCAATAATTTTATATGGTCGCTTATATACAAAATATGAAACAGTTATTGAGAAAGTAGATACATTTGTAAATAAGAAAGATAACTCAATAATTAGTGAAGGATCTGAAGTCATAGTACCTGCATCAGGAGAATCTTCAGAAGATATTTCTAGAGCTTCAGTTGTTGGTAAATCAGGTCTAATTTTAGGCGGAGATTTAAATATAATTAAACCAGTAAATTATATTGATTCTATTTTTTTAGCTTTAACTATTTCTAATGGATCTCAACGACAAGAAATGTCGAAGAGAGCTCAAGGAAAATCTGTAGTTCATCTGCATAACTCTGATCTAAAACAAGTAAATCTTTTATATCCAAAATTAGAAGAACAACAAAAAATTGGGACATTCTTCAAACAACTTGATTGCGCTATCGCTCTTCATCAACGTAAGTTAGATTTGTTGAAAGAACAGAAAAAAGGCTACTTGCAAAAAATGTTTCCAAAAGCTGGAGAAAAAATTCCTGAATTGCGATTTGCGGGGTTTGCTGACGATTGGGAACAGCGTAAGTTGGGGGAGATATTTAACTATGAGCAACCAACAAAATATATTGTTAAATCTACAGAGTATGATGACACTTTTAATACACCTGTTTTAACAGCAGGTAAGAGTTTCTTATTGGGCTATACAGATGAGATTACTGGGATTAAAAATGCTACCGTAGAGAATCCAGTTATTATATTTGATGATTTTACAACTGGTTCTCATTATGTAGATTTCCCTTTTAAGATTAAGAGTTCCGCAATGAAATTACTTAGTTTGAATGATAATTCTGACAATTTCTATTTTATGTTTAATACGTTGAAGAATATAAAATATGTACCTCAAAGTCATGAACGTCATTGGATTTCTAAATTTTCAGAATTTGAAATCTATAAACCTAGTCAGGAAGAACAGCAAAAAATTGGTTCATTTTTCAAACAACTCGACGACACTATCGCTCTTCATCAACGTAAGTTAGATTTGTTGAAAGAACAGAAAAAAGGCTTTTTACAAAAGATGTTTGTTTAGGGGCTATAATTATATAATGACCCCTAGAAAAGACTATTAAAACAGCCCTCGTTATCTACTAGTTGGATAATGGGGGCTGTTTTTTTGTTAAATGGTATAATGGATCATATATAGCAGGACTATTATTTCAAATCAAGCAAGGATTTGATCCCAAGAAAAAGAAAAATTTACCCAATCGACTTTACCTTGATGATTTAGAAGTTACAGCAAAAGACGTGTATATTAAACGGGATTTTGCTAATAAAACGGCTGAAACCCTTGATACAAGCGGACATCACGAAATCGGACGCCGACAAGAAAATAATAAAACAGCTGAAACCCTTGATACAAGCGGACATCACGAAATCGGACGCCGACAAGAAATGGCTGAAACCCTTGATACAAGCGGACATCACGAAATCGGACACAATCTATATAAGACTAACTTAGATACTAATAAAGATACTAATAAAGATACAAGCATGCTTGATTTTTCATCAATTAATTTCTCTCAAAATGTTCTACAAAAACAAAATCAAGACATTGTAGCTAATGCAAGCGAATTTCTAGTATCAAACGGAAATGCAGGTAAAATTCCTTTAGAAGCTGAAACAATAAAGTTAATCAGTTTATGGTCTGCAAATGATCCAAAGAAAATGGAAAAAATGATTGGGATTATTTTTAATGCTAAAAAAGCAAGTGAAACATTTATTACTCAACAAACAGGAAAACCAACAACTATCTTTTTAGATAACTATGAAGATTTGCAACATGACATCACAGTTTCATTGAGAAGAACATTTAACGCTATTAGAAATAAACAGGATAAAAAACAAAA
>NZ_JBXAYG010000012.1:0-1846 GCF_056782155.1 Dellaglioa sp. CoH-55-MRSF-9
AGCATGGCAACGTCCTACCCTCGCAGGGGGCGACCCCCAACTACTCTTGGCGCTAAGAAGCTTAACTTCTGTGTTCGACATGGGAACAGGTGTATCCTTCTTGCTATCGCCACCACACTCTTTTTTTGAGAAAACTTATTCTCTCAAAACTAGCTAATATTTATCATTGATTTTTAAGCCGTACACCGTTTCACACCACTTTGTGGTTAAGTCCTCGACCGATTAGTATTGGTCCGCTCCATACATCACTGTACTTCCACTTCCAACCTATCTACCTGATAATCTTTCAGGGGTCTTACTTCCATAAAGGAATGGGAAATCTAATCTCGAGGTGAGCTTCACACTTAGATGCTTTCAGCGTTTATCTCATCCATACATAGCTACCCAGCGATGCCCTTGGCAGAACAACTGGTACACCAGAGGTATGTCCATCCCGGTCCTCTCGTACTAAGGACAGCTCCTCTCAAATTTCCTACGCCCGCGACGGATAGGGACCGAACTGTCTCACGACGTTCTGAACCCAGCTCGCGTACCGCTTTAATGGGCGAACAGCCCAACCCTTGGGACCGACTACAGCCCCAGGATGCGATGAGCCGACATCGAGGTGCCAAACCTCCCCGTCGATGTGGACTCTTGGGGGAGATAAGCCTGTTATCCCCAGGGTAGCTTTTATCCGTTGAGCGATGGCCCTTCCATACGGAACCACCGGATCACTAAGCCCGACTTTCGTCCCTGCTCGACCTGTAAGTCTCGCAGTCAAGCTCCCTTGTGCCTTTACACTCTGCGAATGATTTCCAACCATTCTGAGGGAACCTTTGGGCGCCTCCGTTACCTTTTAGGAGGCGACCGCCCCAGTCAAACTGCCCACCTGACACTGTCTCCCACCACGATTAGTGGCGAGGGTTAGAGTGTTCATACAACGAGGGTAGTATCCCACCAATGCCTCCTCCGAAACTAGCGTTCCGGTCTCTACGGCTCCTACCTATCCTGTACAAGTTATACAAACACTCAATATCAAGCTACAGTAAAGCTCCATGGGGTCTTTCCGTCCTGTCGCGGGTAACCCGCATCTTCACGGGTATTATAATTTCACCGAGTCTCTCGTTGAGACAGTGCCCAAATCGTTACGCCTTTCGTGCGGGTCGGAACTTACCCGACAAGGAATTTCGCTACCTTAGGACCGTTATAGTTACGGCCGCCGTTTACTGGGGCTTCAATTCTGGGCTTCGCCGAAGCTAACTCATCCTCTTAACCTTCCAGCACCGGGCAGGCGTCAGCCCCTATACGTCATCTTACGATTTTGCAGAAACCTGTGTTTTTGATAAACAGTCGTTTGGGCCTATTCACTGCGGCTGACCTTTCGGTCAGCACCCCTTCTCCCGAAGTTACGGGGTCATTTTGCCGAGTTCCTTAACGAGAGTTCTCTCGCACACCTTAGGATACTCTCCTCGACTACCTGTGTCGGTTTGCGGTACGGGTAGTTATATTCTAACTAGAAGCTTTTCTTGGCAGTGTGACATCAGTTACTTCGCTACTTAATTTCGCTCCCCATCACAACTTGTCCTTAAAGTTAAGCATTTAACTCAACTTCAGACTTATTGCTTGGACGCACATATCCATCAGTGCGCTTCCTTAGCCTGCTGCGTCCCTCCATCGTTCAAACAAATATAACTAGTACAGGAATCTCAACCTGTTATCCATCGTCTACGCCTCTCGGCCTCGACTTAGGTCCCGACTAACCCTGGGAGGACGAGCCTTCCCCAGGAAACCTTAGTCATTCGGTGGACAGGATTCTCACCTGTCTTTCGCTACTCATACCGGCATTCTCACTTCTAAGCGCTCCACC
>NZ_JBXAYG010000012.1:1944-3344 GCF_056782155.1 Dellaglioa sp. CoH-55-MRSF-9
CAGTCCTTACGGTCTAGCTTCGTTGCCCTTAGAACGCTCTCCTACCACGGAACCCTAATGGGTTCCATCCACAATTTCGGTAACATGTTTAGCCCCGGTACATTTTCGGCGCAGAATCACTCGACTAGTGAGCTATTACGCACTCTTTAAATGGTGGCTGCTTCTGAGCCAACATCCTAGTTGTCTGTGCAATTCCACATCCTTTTCCACTTAACATGTATTTTGGGACCTTAATTGGTGGTCTGGGCTGTTTCCCTTTCGACTACGGATCTTATCACTCGCAGTCTGACTCCCGGATATAAATCAATGGCATTCGGAGTTTATCTGAATTCAGTAACCCTAGATGGGCCCCTAGTCCAAACAGTGGCTCTACCTCCATGATTCTTAATTCCGAGGCTAGCCCTAAAGCTATTTCGGAGAGAACCAGCTATCTCCAAGTTCGTTTGGAATTTCTCCGCTACCCACACCTCATCTCAGCATTTTTCAACATACATGAGTTCGGTCCTCCAGTGCGTTTTACCGCACCTTCAACCTGGACATGGGTAGGTCACTTGGTTTCGGGTCTACGTCTACTTACTATGGCGCCCTATTCAGACTCGCTTTCGCTACGGCTCCGTCTTATCAACTTAACCTCGCAAGCAAACGTAACTCGCCGGTTCATTCTACAAAAGGCACGCTATCACCCATTAACGGGCTCTAACTATTTGTAGGCACATGGTTTCAGGAACTATTTCACTCCCCTTCCGGGGTGCTTTTCACCTTTCCCTCACGGTACTGGTTCACTATCGGTCACTAGGGAGTATTTAGCCTTGGGAGATGGTCCTCCCGGATTCCGACGGAATTTCTCGTGTTCCGCCGTACTCAGGATACTGCTCTGAGAGATTTTCATTTAGTATACGGGGCTATCACCCTCTACGGCGAGTCTTCCCAGACTCTTCTACTATAAAAATCTTTGGTAACTCAAATGAGCAGTCCTACAACCCCAAGAAGCAAGCTTCTTGGTTTGGGCTCTTCCCTGTTCGCTCGCCGCTACTTAGGGAATCGATTTTTCTTTCTATTCCTGCAGGTAATTAGATGTTTCAGTTCCCTGCGTTTACCTCTATATAACCTATGTATTCAGTTAATAGTAACAGTCGATTAAAACTGCTGGGTTCCCCCATTCGGAAATCTCCGGATCAAAGCTTACTTACAGCTCCCCGAAGCATATCGGTGTTAGTCCCGTCCTTCATCGGCTCCTAGTGCCAAGGCATTCACCATGCGCCCTTGATAACTTAACCTAACTTTACTTAAAGCAAAGTGGTTTTGTTAAGAACTACGTTCTTAACTAATAAAACGCGGTGTTTCTCGGCTTATTGCTTAAAAATTTAATAAATATTATCTAGTTTTCAAAGAACAAATTT
>NZ_JBXAYG010000012.1:3442-5228 GCF_056782155.1 Dellaglioa sp. CoH-55-MRSF-9
CCTCAAAACTAAACAAATTTTCGACAAGTGTGTAGGTTTCCGTAATATTCCTTAGAAAGGAGGTGATCCAGCCGCAGGTTCTCCTACGGCTACCTTGTTACGACTTCACCCTAATCATCTGTCCCACCTTAGACGGCTGGCTCCTAAAAGGTTACCTCACCGGCTTTGGGTGTTACAAACTCTCATGGTGTGACGGGCGGTGTGTACAAGGCCCGGGAACGTATTCACCGCGGCATTCTGATCCGCGATTACTAGCGATTCCAACTTCATGTAGGCGAGTTGCAGCCTACAATCCGAACTGAGAACGGCTTTAAGAGATTAGCTTAACCTCGCGGTCTCGCAACTCGTTGTACCGTCCATTGTAGCACGTGTGTAGCCCAGGTCATAAGGGGCATGATGATTTGACGTCATCCCCACCTTCCTCCGGTTTGTCACCGGCAGTCTCATTAGAGTGCCCAACTAAATGCTGGCAACTAATAATAAGGGTTGCGCTCGTTGCGGGACTTAACCCAACATCTCACGACACGAGCTGACGACAACCATGCACCACCTGTCATTCTGTCCCCGAAGGGAACGGCCTATCTCTAGGTTTGTCAGAAGATGTCAAGACCTGGTAAGGTTCTTCGCGTTGCTTCGAATTAAACCACATGCTCCACCGCTTGTGCGGGCCCCCGTCAATTCCTTTGAGTTTCAACCTTGCGGTCGTACTCCCCAGGCGGAGTGCTTAATGCGTTAGCTGCAGCACTGAAGGGCGGAAACCCTCCAACACTTAGCACTCATCGTTTACGGCATGGACTACCAGGGTATCTAATCCTGTTTGCTACCCATGCTTTCGAACCTCAGCGTCAGTTACAGACCAGAGAGCCGCTTTCGCCACTGGTGTTCTACCATATATCTACGCATTTCACCGCTACACATGGTGTTCCACTCTCCTCTTCTGCACTCAAGTTATCCAGTTTCCAATGCATTTCTTCGGTTGAGCCGAAGGCTTTCACATCAGACTTAAAAAACCGCCTGCGTTCGCTTTACGCCCAATAAATCCGGATAACGCTTGCCACCTACGTATTACCGCGGCTGCTGGCACGTAGTTAGCCGTGGCTTTCTGGTTAGATACCGTCACTAGGTAAACAGTTACTCTTACCTACATTCTTCTCTAACAACAGAGCTTTACGATCCGAAAACCTTCTTCACTCACGCGGCGTTGCTCCATCAGACTTTCGTCCATTGTGGAAGATTCCCTACTGCTGCCTCCCGTAGGAGTTTGGGCCGTGTCTCAGTCCCAATGTGGCCGATCACCCTCTCAGGTCGGCTACGTATCATTGCCTTGGTGGGCCTTTACCTCACCAACTAGCTAATACGCCGCGGGTCCATCCAAAAGTGACAGCTTACGCCGTCTTTCATTATCAAACCATGCGGTTTAACAAATTATGCGGTATTAGCACCTGTTTCCAAGTGTTATCCCCCTCTTTTGGGCAGGTTACCCACGTGTTACTCACCCGTTCGCCACTCATTATCTTCGGTGAGTGCAAGCACTCGGTGAAGATAATGCGTTCGACTTGCATGTATTAGGCACGCCGCCAGCGTTCATCCTGAGCCAGGATCAAACTCTCATATAAAAAGTTGATTGCTCTTATTGTTTTGTTACTTTTTGAAACTAGCGAATTGACTTCGCAAATGTTTGCTCTTAACTCTTAGTTAAGAGACCCTACACATTTGATTTGTCGAAAATTTGTTCAGTTTTCAAAGATCTACTTGGTTGCTTTTGACAACTTTTATATCATATCAA
>NZ_JBXAYG010000013.1:0-4217 GCF_056782155.1 Dellaglioa sp. CoH-55-MRSF-9
CAGTCTCAATATTTATTTTATTTCTCCCATTTCTATCAATTCCTCAAATCCTTCAACAAAGTAATCTCTATCTTTCAAACAAACAACTCGTTTTTCTGGACCTTCAGGTGTCTCAGTTTCACTTAACTTTATACCACAAATAAAGCATTGACCTAAAAGCTCTTTAGTCGGGATAACATTTTGATCAGTGTATTCTAAGTATTTCTCAACATCACTTTCACTAAACTCTCTCATGCTCTCACCCCTCTCTCATTCTTTATTTCTCCTGTATCAGGATCAATGGTTTTTGAATAGACCGGACGATAACCACATTGGTAATTTGCATCAAAATATAGTCGAAAAATTCCAGAAGAACTTGAAATTATTTCATTCACATATTTCATACTCTCAATTCCAAATTCGTTACCTCTTTGTCTGATAAACGAGCTTAATTCCTTTACATTAACAATGTTATATTCATCTACAATTTCAAGTAAAGTCTGCCTTAATTCTTTCTTTTCATTTTCATCAAGTGTTACGTATCTATCAATATCAAAATCATTTATAAAGATTAAATCTTTTTTATCGTAGCGGTGTTTACCTTTCTTAATTGCATCAGAACTTTCATGCGTTAAATACTGAAAATAATACTCCACGCTATCAACAATTTCGATATGAGATACAGATTGATCACCTAAATTACGTTTTATTTTTTTCCGAATACTTTCAACAGTAACCGGATTACGAGCAATATACAAAACATGATAATGTGGTTTTTTATAAATTGATCCACCAGCACTTATTATCTCTTGTTCATCAGGAGTCATATCTTTAAATTTTCGTTCAGTTTTATCTAAATTATGGAGCGGACTAATCGCCATAGGAATACCAGTTTTTTCTAAATTTTCAATAAAGTTTTCAGGAATACTTTCAGGATACAAAATGAATGCAAAGTTTCTAGCCTTTGTATTTTTAGTAGTCATATAGTATAATCACCTTTAGAAAATAAAAGCATTTTTCACGAGCGAACTTGAGAGAGGGCGCTCTTTTTTTATGCTCATTTTTCTCCTTTCTTAGATTTTTCGATAACATCACGCATATAGTTTCTAATATCGTAAGTTACAATTTTTCCTTCACTTTTTAAAATCTCTTTGTAATCAGCATACATCTTTTTAGGTATTCTAACGGTTACAACTTGATATTCTGTTTTCTCTTCAGGCATAAAACTCACTCCTTTATTTTTTTATCATTATACATCATTATATACTTATAGTCTATATAGTCAAAAAATAACCCGTTTAAAAAAACGGCGGTCAAAACGGCGGTCAAACGGCGGTCATAAAAAAACTCCCAAATCCATTGGGAGAGTAAGCGTAAAGTCCTATTCAAGTAAAATTTGGCACTCGGCACTTATAGGGGGGTCGTAGTACGGGAGCGAAATTCGCTCCCTGCCCCCTGATTTTCAAAATTTTTATCCCACTCAAACCAAAATATGGGCTCCGCCCAAACCCGCAAGCTGTGTCAGCTTGACCCCATAAATGAGCGGGAGCTCCCGCTCAAACTCACCCCGCACTCGCCGTGGGGCAGGCAAAAAAAGCAGGTGTGCTTTTCTTTGCATGCGCAAAAGTGTTTTATCCGCTAGTCTATCAACTCCTTAAAGCCTCAAAAAGGGGCTAACTGCTAAAGCAGCAAGCCCCTTTAATTCGATTTACCGTTGACAGACACAAAATTAACGACGTTCAATCTAGCCAGATGTTAAATTAAGCTCTTAAATGCCATTTTAAGCCCATATAAGCGTTTTAAAGATGTGGACCGCCTAATTCATCAGATTTATGTTTTTCGAGTTCCTGTGAGCTTTCAGGGGCTTTTTTAGACGGTTCTTTTAGTCCTGCACGTTCTAGCCACTTGTCAGGTAAATTGATACCTAGTTTTTTGTGTAGAAATTCATCAACATTGCGGACAATGCCTTGAAGTGTTCCGACTAACTTTTGCAATCGCTCATTCTCTCTTTCGAGGTCATTATAGTCCCACGTTGTTCTAGTCAGTTTATCTCTTAACGAGTCGGCTTCACGCCTTGCTCTAGCATGCATTTGATTGTAATTATCACTAAAAGACGCCCGTTGTTCCAAATCAGCGAGATCAGATTTATCAACCATGACTTTATTTTTATTCAGCAAAGTTGGTTTACTAGCAATTTTTTTGTTATCCCGTGGCTTGATTTCATCAAGCTGTTTTTTAGTATCTGCAAGCTTTGCTTGTGTCTCTTGTTTTTCGGTCTCTATTTTTTTCAAATCTTCCCGCATAGTTTTGTATTCGGGTACTGATAAATTCTTACGCTCTTTGTTTTTGTTGCCACGTTGAACATCAAAGCCATTCTCTTTGAGATATTGTGGTAATTCCTCTTGAATGCGCTGTAAGGCTTCACGATTGAATATACGCTTAGCTGAGAGCTTTCTATCATCATCAAAGGGCACAATGCCCATATGCATGTGAGGGGTCTTCTCGTCCAAGTGAACGACCGCATAACGAATATTTTCGTCGCCATAGTTATCTGCAAAATATTGTTTGGCTGTTTCAAAATATTTACGGGTTTCGACTTCGTCTAATTGCTCAAAAAAATCTTTGTCACTGGTTAGAATCCACTCATTGACTAAAACAGCGTCTTTGCGAACTGCCCGCTTACTAGCTTTATTTTCGTTGATATAGGCTTCAATATCCGTTTTAAAATTATCAGTGCGCCCAGCCACCAAATCATAATTCAAGTGGGAGCGGGAAACATCAATATCTTCGTTGCTGTGATTAGTCGTTTTCCGTTGGTCATGATTGCCAATACCGACTAAATTATCAGCTTTTAATTTCGTCATTCTAGCCACTACAAAACTCATAGTACGCACCTCATTTCGGAGTTATCTTCCAAGTAAAGTATAACCCACTATACTTCACTCTGTGAAGTGTGGTCTCTGCGAGGCTAAAAACTGTCTGTCCACTTTGCCCCTTTTTTCGCCTTTAGGCTGAAAAGGTTCGACGTGAACAGGCACAAAAAAAAACGCCTACAGCTGTCCTTTTTTCTAGTAACAGAAATGATATTTTCACCTTTGCATTTTTCCGCAACGATTGCAAATTCATTTCAATATCAAATTCAAAACAACAGACCTTGCCACTTTTTCAAAAGTGGCAAACCCAGAAAATTTCTACATGTCTCCGACGGCTCGAAAACGAGTTGCCAAGAGGGTGGAAAATCAGTGGATCGTATCAACTTCTTAAATTCCTTCCGATTTGCTTCAGTCAGACATTTATCGTTGACCCTACCGTTTATTTTCCCACTGGCCAAATAAAAAAGAGTAGCCTAAGCTACCCTTTTCTAAAAAAATAGTTCAACAATCGCGCCCATTGAAGGTAAATTTTTAAGAAATAACATTTTTTCATTTTACTTAGAAAATATAATACTAGCCCCTTTTATCACATTTTTCCGTACAAATAGAAATGCATATTCTCTTGTAATTCTGGCAAATCGAGCGTTTCTTCAGCTAATCGTTCCAAACCTTGATGTTCATAAAAGCCAAAATTACATGTCGTATCCGTAAATAAGTAAAATGTCTTAAGATTTTCAGATGTCATATAATCTAAAAATTGTTGATACAATTGTTTACCGATACCTGAACCACGTTGGTTTCCATCTACAACAAAAAAAGCTAATTCACCATCAAAGTTTGTACCAATGCTCTTTAAAAGAATTTCATCAACTTCTTCAAATTTTTGAAACGTCTTTCCAATTTTACGCCCTTCTTTAGATATAGCAATTCGTGCAACAGCAATTCCTTGCCGAATAAGATACCTTAGTGGTTTACGATGTGTTTCTCTATTTTTACCCATAATAATACCAACAGGCACTTCATTAAAAACAGCAACACTAGTAAATGTTTGATTAACAAGACAACTGGCAAGATATATTTTAGACAGTTGTTTAGCTAATTTTGGGCTTCCTAATCGATCGTAGTTCCATGATTTGCGAATCATATCTTCCAAGATATGATAATCGGATGGTTTAATAGGACGGTATTTAATATCTGCTTGTGTCATTACTTTTCCTCCAAATAATTAACTTCTAAATTGTTCTTAAATCCAATATATTCCACGTCAATAATCATTACTTAACCTCTCCAGTCTCAATATTTATTTTATTTCTCCCATTTCTATCAATTCCTCAAATCCTTCAACAAAGTAATCTCTATCTTTCA
>NZ_JBXAYG010000014.1:0-1818 GCF_056782155.1 Dellaglioa sp. CoH-55-MRSF-9
TTTTGTTTTTTATCCTGTTTATTTCTAATAGCGTTAAATGTTCTTCTCAATGAAACTGTGATGTCATGTTGCAAATCCTCGTAGTTATCTAAAAAGATAGTTGTTGGTTTTCCTGTTTGTTGAGTAATAAATGTTTCACTTGCCTTTTTAGCATTAAAAATAATCCCAATCATTTTTTCCATTTTCTTTGGATCATTTGCAGACCATAAAGTTAATTAGTTTATGGTCTGCAAATGATCCTGCTCTTATACTAAAAAGATGGACTATTTTTCTACCAGAAGTCAAGTGTTTCAATGCATTTAGGTTGTTTTATGAGCGTTATGGCAAAGCTGTGCGTACTATAACAGCCGACAATGGTTCTGAATTTATCTCATGGGACTTTTTAGAATATGTTCAAAAAGAGCTTAAAATTAAGCTATACTATGCCACACCGTCATCACCACAACAACGTGGTTCAAATGAAAACAGAAACCGTAAGCTACGTGATTGGTACCCTAAAGGCACGTCATTTAAAGATGTGAAACAACGACAATTAGATGAAGTAGCTTCAAAAATGAATGCTATGCCATTGAGACAGGCACTTGACGGTAAACGACCTATGGTAGTCTTTGAGCAGGAATATAAAGCCATGCAACGTTACCGTAGAGCTTATGAAAAGCGTAAACAACGTATGCTTGAAGTTAAAAAACAAGAATTCGAGAATAATTAAAAACGACATTGCAATTAAGCGGAGTAAATTGTAAAATTGTATAATAAAAAATATACGAATAGCTGGGTTGTGGCTAGCTAAAAAACGCCGACTAATGAATTTTTTCATTTTTGGCATTATTTTCGTTATAAAAAAAAAGGTAGGTGTAATTTAATGGGATATATATTTTTGGGGCTCGCGATTCTAGGTGAACTCTTGGGAACGAATTTGTTAAAAGCTTCAAACGGATTCAGTTCGCTTTGGGAAACTGTGGGGTCTTTAGTTTCATACGGTGCAAGTTTTTATTTTTTAGCATTAGCTATGAAAACTATAAACTTGAGTGTTGCTTACGCTTTATGGGCTGGCTTAGGAATTGTATTGACAACTGTTTTGGCAGTAGTCGTTTGGAAAGAATCTATTAATCTGAGCAGCGTCTTAGGAATTGTATTAATTTTGTCAGGAGTTGTCATTTTAAACTTGTATGGTCCTGGTCATTAAACCAAAATAAAAAACGACTAGCTGTATAAATATTATAATAAACAAAAGGCACCTGGTGTGTCTTTTTATTATGCTTAGAATATAAATATTTGAAAACGGGTTAATTAATTGAAATATTTGATATAATAGTGAGTAATTTGATTGCTAAAAGCCTTTGCGTAGACGTTCCAAAAACGTGTACGCAAAGGGTTAGGGCAACGGTTACTCGATGAAGCGAATCGTTATGCTAAAACGAAACAAAAACGTTATTTACGTTTGACTGTTTATGAAAAAAATTATGCAGGCATTCGTTTTTATGAACGTCATGGATTTAAAAAAATCGGGATAAAACATTTTCCTTTAGGAAAACAAGATCGTATTTGTCCGATTTTAGAAAAAGAAATCTAAAAAAACGTCCTCACTTTTGATGTTGAGGACGTTTTTTTAGACTGGTAATGTAACCATAATTCGCTTTCCTTTTTGATAAACCGCTAATTCTGTCACACCTGTTGCTTTTAAAGTTTCTCTATGGCTCTTATATGAGCTAATGTAGCCATTTTAACTTAATGATTGCAGGTATTCGCTGTACCACACTTCAAAAGTATTTCTCATTGCGCCAAAAATGTAATTTTCAGGATTAACTTTTTGTTTTT
>NZ_JBXAYG010000015.1:0-1690 GCF_056782155.1 Dellaglioa sp. CoH-55-MRSF-9
TGTAATAATCCCTTTATGGTTGTCAGATGAAATAATATAATTTCATCCGATAATCATGGAGGGATTTTTGTATGTCCAGAGCCAAGTATTCAGCATTAGAAAAATTAACGTTTATCGAAGAATTTAGAAAGTCCGGAATGCCGAGAAGAACTTTTGCCCGAGAATACGGTATTAATAAAGATCTATTCAAACGTTGGGTCGATCGCTATGACCGCGATGGTATTGAAGGTTTACAGGAAGCGCGCCACAATAATCACTATTCAAAAGCGCTGAAATTAGAAGCGGTATTAACTTATCTAACGGGTCAATATTCACAAGCAGATGTTGCACTTAAGTTTGGTTTACGATCACAAAAACAACTATTAGACTGGGTTTCCAAGTATAATGAGGATAAAACGGTGACGGCGTCACCGTCCAAAAGGCAGGTTCCCATTATGAGTCGTAAAACTTCTTTTGAAGAACGCGTTTCAATTGTTGAATATATTACCAAAGATAAACATAGTTATAATGAAACTGCGGAACACTTCGGTGTCTCTTATCAACAAGCCCGTTCATGGGTTCTTAAGGCACGACAAGGTGGTTATGAATCACTAATCGATAATCGTGGTCACCGTAAAGATCAATCAGAACTAACAGATTTAGATAAAGCGAATCTACGGATTCACGAGTTAGAAAGCCAAATCGAAGATCAAAAATTATATGCGGCCTTTATAAAAAAATGGCAGGAACTTCAGCGCAAGGGGTGAATAAGCAAAGACGACTGGCATATCACGCGATTAAGAATGTTAGTCAAGAAAAGCATGGTGCGATAACAAAACTTATAAAAATGGTTGGCGTTAGCCGTCAGGCTTACTACAAAGGGTTAAAAAGACAAGAAACAGTTTGGGAGACACGTAATAAACAACTTAAAGAGCGAACCCAATACTGGTTTGATTTCAATCTACAAGGGATTGGTACTGGAAACATGTTGGTAAATTTACAAGCTGACACATCAATTAATTTTCCCATTACTTTCAAACAGGTTCGACGAGTTATGCGAGAACTAGGTATTCGATGTTTAGTACATCCGAAGAAGCATAATCGTGTGAAACAATCAGAACAATATATCCAAGATAATCTTCTTAATCAAAATTTTAGTGTGAGTAGACCTAACCAAGTTTGGTTGGCCGATTCAACAGAGCTTTCATATGGCATAAATGGCGAATATAAAATTCGGTTAAGTGGTGTTTTAGATCTTTATGGTCGGCGACTTTTAGCCTATAATCTAAGTCCTACAGAAACTAGTGAAGCAGAAATCCAGGTATTTCAGCAGGCCTTTTCAGGTGCTGGTAGTGTACACCCCATGGTGCACACCGATCGCGGTTCAGCTTATACCTCAAAACTATTTAATCGTTCTCTTGATCGATATGAAGTAACTAGAAGTATGTCCCGACCAGGAACGCCATACGATAACGCTCCAATGGAGCGTTGGTGGAATGAATTTAAAAATCGATGGATGGCACGTCAGCCACTGCCAAAGACCTATCAAGAACTTATGAAATTGGTTGAAGCAGGAATTGAATATTTTAATCATTACAATCGCTCAACACAAAGAAATGGCCTTACCCCAGATGAATACTGGGATAAAGCCATTTAGAAACATATTAAATTTTATATTATTTCATCCGTCAACTTGACAGGGCCTAGTACA
>NZ_JBXAYG010000016.1:0-1430 GCF_056782155.1 Dellaglioa sp. CoH-55-MRSF-9
TGAAGTGAACCCCCTGAGTTGGAGAAATCTAACTCAGGGGGTTTTACTATGTTCACAGTTGAAATAAAGAAAAAAGTTCTAAAAGAATATTTGAAAGGTAAACCAGCCGGTTTACTAATGAAGAAGTATGGAATCAAGGGATCTGCAACTATTTATCAATGGTTGGATCATTTTAAAATGTTTGGGATTCAAGGCTTAGAAAATAATTTAGGGAAGACATTTTATGATTATTCCTATAAAATGAAGGTCATTCACTGGCGATTAAAACATAGGGCTTCTTTTCCGGTTACAGCACGTCATTTTAAAATTAAGAATCCTGTCGTGATTTGGGACTGGGAAAAGAAACTGGTACAAGGTCGCTTAAAAACTTCAAAAGGAAAACTGCCTAAAATGACTAAATCAAAAAATCCAAAAACTTCAAAACAATTACAAGAAGAAAATGACTTTCTAAGGGCACGGGTAGCGTACTTGGAAAAATTGGACGCCTTAATACAGAAAAAACAAAGATTAAAAACCAAGAAAAAGCCCAGATAATCACTGAGTTAAGGTGTGAATTACAGATTAAGTTGGCAACCGTATTAAAAGCTGGACTGATGTCCAGCAGTAGCTACCATGATGCTTGTAAACGAGAGTACCAACAAGATTCAAAAGAACTGATTGAAACGATTAAAACAATTTGTGAAGGGCATTCTGATTATGGGTATCGTCCCGTAACAAGTGAGTTACGTAACATAGGCATTAAAATCAATCACAAAACCGTGTTGAGAATAATGCGAGAAAACAAACTCCTATGTCACGCTTACGAACGAAAAACGAAAAGATATAATTCATATAAAGGAACTGTTGGTAAAATAGCTTCCAATCTTTTAAACCGACGTTTTAAGACTGATAGATCCTATCAAAAAATAGTAACTGATGTCACTGAACTACGATGGGGAAATAAAAGTACAAATGAAAGAGCTTATTTTACGGCATATATTGATTTATTTAATAGTGAAGTCCTTCAATGGTCAATTAGCCTCCACCCAACGGTGGAGTTTGTGACAGAACCACTAAAACGGTTAATCAATAAACGTTCAAATCTCAGTTATCGAATGACAGTTCACTCTGATCAAGGATTTCAATATCAGAACAGCCGTTATACAGAGATTATCAAATCAGCAAAAATTTTTCAAAGTATGAGTCGCAAAGCGACTTGTTTAGATAATGCATGTGCTGAAAGCTTCTTTCATATTTTAAAAGTTGGGACAGTTCATAATCACGATTATGCGACATACGAAGCTTTAAAAGTAGCCATAAAAAATTATATTGATTATTACAATCATAAAAGAATTAAAATAAAACTGGCCGGTATGTCTCCGATTGAATATCGAAAACATACCGACCAGATGATCGCTTAATATTTACTCCAACTTTTGGGGTTCACTTCA
>NZ_JBXAYG010000017.1:0-558 GCF_056782155.1 Dellaglioa sp. CoH-55-MRSF-9
ACACTCTGTGGACTGGTGTTCTCGCAGATGCACAGGATGCTGAACGGCGGCTTATTAAGAAGCACCGCACCTGCATCAGCAAAGGTGGATTTAACACCGTGGTGGGTGGGAGTTTGGGTAGTGCGTCTGGCAGTCAGATCGAGTATAAGGGTGTGCTGTATAAATCAGCCCGTGCCTTTTCTGACTACTTGGGCGTACCATCCTATTGGGTTGTGGATAGGCGGAAAGCTGGGGACACGCCAGAGCAGATCGCGGCTAAGGCTGTATCGAGAAGTACGCACAGAATTATCGTGAATGGAGTGTGCTACACAACTCGTAAAGAGCTATGTGATGCATACGGAATCAAGGTTGCAACATTCAGGGCGCGCGTGGCGCGTGGGTTTACGGTAGAGGAAGCTCTGTGTTCTGATGATGGGAGAACAACACGATGGAAATAACTAAGGAGGTCACGTGCTGACCCTACCGCAAATTGCTCAAAGGACGAGCCAACGCAGACGCGAGAGCGCAAAGTACGTGAAAGTCACGTACATGAAGAAGGGGTAGAGTCCTGCCCGTGTC
>NZ_JBXAYG010000018.1:0-533 GCF_056782155.1 Dellaglioa sp. CoH-55-MRSF-9
GACGAGGACGAAGTAGATGCATAAACATTGGATTCGCGAGTTTTCGGATAGTCCTAAGCCGGCACCTCTGTACGACATGTACTACGGTAACGACTATTCGGAGCCCGTCATTGTCTGCCTCGAACGTGAGGATGGCACACGCTACATTCCGCCGAAACTGTGGGCCTATTCCAAGGTGCACGGCGGTTGGGTCGAAGCCGATCTGCGTGAGGGCATGTACCCAGAAAACTATGAGGATCAGGGTTACGTTGTTGCTTGGCACCCGATCCCTGACATCTCGGAGGTCCTGTGAGCCAGAACTATAGCACCCGCACTCTCTACCTCGCGAACTACTTCGACGGTGAGTATCCGGAGGACAACGAGAACTTCGCTGCGTACCAGACCAGTGAAGAAGCAGAAGCACGTTGCGCCGAAGAGGTTGCGTATCAGCAGCGCTTCCATGGGCCGAAATCGGGACGCCACACCACGAAAGAATGGCGATACTACGCGGCAACTATCGAATACGTGATTCCGCGCGCCCGGCTGAGCGCACA
>NZ_JBXAYG010000019.1:0-517 GCF_056782155.1 Dellaglioa sp. CoH-55-MRSF-9
TGCTGCGCCAGTGCCGGGTCGCCGGCCAGAAGCGCCTTGAACTGGTCGAGTGGGAGCTTGTTGAGCATCGACATCAGCGTGGCGCTGCCGGCCCCGGTGACCTTCTCGATCGCGGTCACCGTTCCCAGGGCGGTGCTGAACTCCTGGAGATCTCCGAACAGCGAGTCGGGGGAGGCCGAGGCGGCGTGCTCGATCGCCGCCGCGAACCGGCTCTCCTCGCGCGTGAACGTTTCGTGCGCGGTGCGCGCCTCCACACGAGCCTGATCGAGCCGGTCGGCCCGGAGCATCTCCGCCCGCCGCTTCGCCGCTGCCACCTCGAACAGCGACGGGACGTGCGTGTTCGGCGGGGAGGGGGTGTCCGCATACTTCGTTACGAGGTCCGTCATCCCCATCACCGCCGCGAGGGCCTGATCATACGAGCCGGACAGCGCCTGAATCGACGCTTCCGCTACCGCGATCTCCGCTTGCGCCTCTTCTGCCTCGCGCAGTGCCCGATCCGCGTCGAACTGCACGGAGA
>NZ_JBXAYG010000020.1:0-510 GCF_056782155.1 Dellaglioa sp. CoH-55-MRSF-9
GTTTCTTGGTGACCTAAGCTTCCACAACAAATGGAAGACTGGCGCACTCATCGAACAGATCGAGACGCCGAACAAGTTTCTGGTGTTGGGCAATCACGACGACAAGCACATCGAGTTCTACAAGACCAGTGGCTTGTTCCGGGAAGTGCATGAGCATCGCGCTTACATCAAGTTTAATGGGCGCAACATCATTATGGACCACCAACCGATTGCCCACTGGCGTAACTGCCAGCACGGTTACTGGATGCTGCACGGTCACTGCCACGGTGATTTCGACTATGCGACCCACGGGCTCGATCGATATAAGATCGCAGATGTGGGTTGGGATGCGAGCCCGGCTTACGAACTCCGTGACTTGTCACGCATTTACGCGGATCAGCAACTGCGCGCCGCTGGCTTTTCAGTGTCGGCGCGTGCCGAGCAGTATGGACCTATTCCGTTCTCGAAGCTGGCCCCCATCATGGCCGAGCGTGAGGTTAAACCCCATCACGATACTTACCGGTAGTAAAT
>NZ_JBXAYG010000021.1:0-502 GCF_056782155.1 Dellaglioa sp. CoH-55-MRSF-9
CAGTCGGTAGAGCACCGGACTGAAAATCCGGGTGTCGCTGGTTCGAGTCCAGCCCTGCGCACCAACGTTGTGACCTCGTAAAAATCGTAGGAGGGGCTGATTACCCCGACCGCAATTTGTGTCCCGGGCTCGGCCTGTGTGTCGCTAGTGTAGATTTTCCACGTGTTGAGGTCAACTAATCAATTGGGGACTAGCCAAGTCAGGTCCAAGGCACTGGGTTTTGATCCCAGCATTCACAGGTTCGAATCCCTGTGTCCCCTACCACAGGTGTTTAGTTCAGCTGGTAGAACGGCGGCCTCCAAAGCCGTTGGTCGGGAGTTCGAATCTCTCAGCACCTGCCATATTCAGTCAGTAGAACTGACCAGCTACTGATTCGGGTTCGCCCGAGATTCATGCACGACGGTATTGCACATGCCGCGCAGTCTGGTTACCTGCACTCCTTTTGCTCGGTGTCGGCCCGGGTTAATGTGCAGAGCCGAAGATGTTTGGTTGATTTGGTGTT
>NZ_JBXAYG010000022.1:0-494 GCF_056782155.1 Dellaglioa sp. CoH-55-MRSF-9
ATCTCGCTCAGGCGCGCGAGGTCCGATTTCTTTTCCTCAAAGGGCCATGCACGACCGATCCGAGCCAGCCGCTCACGTTCCCGTTGTTGGATACCGCCAGCGTAATGATCATTCCAGCGGCCATCCAGATCACGCAGGACCTGAATGCGGGTCCGAAGCTGCACGTCGTCCAGTTCGTCGTATGCGGCACGCAGCACTGCGGTACCAGCCTCATGCATACCAGCTCTATCCAGAGCATGCGCCCTGTTGATCGCAGTCGGAATAGGGCCCTGTTCTTGTGCATAAAGCACTTTCGACGCATATTCTTCGAACGGAACGGCGTCCCGCGCATTGATCAACAGCGGATTACCGTTGACGACAGCAACCTGCGAATAGAACTTTCGGTCACCGCGATCCGAGGTAATTGTGAACCAGTAGCAGCCGCCGTTCTCCAGTTTATCCCAGTCCCTGATCTTCCGTACCTGCGTCATAAAGCTCTCCTGTTTGTAGATTGC
>NZ_JBXAYG010000023.1:0-487 GCF_056782155.1 Dellaglioa sp. CoH-55-MRSF-9
GTGAAACTCATTAACCCTCCCTCGGAGTCGTCAAAACACACTGCTGATCCTGAGGAATGCGTTCTTGAAGACGCGTGATCTGATGCTCTTGAGCCGAGATCAACTCTTCCACAGTGTCTACTCCGTAGAACGAAGCTAGAAACTGAAAGTTCTCCAAGCCCGGTGTCGAGAACCCTGTATTGCGCACGGACCGCGCCCAGCGCACGAAGCTGAACGCGGATTCCGTGAGTTCAGTTCGGTCCACCGACTCGTCGTTGAGGTAATCGTAATGAGGGTCATTGATGATGCGTGTGGTGACCTCGACTTCGTGCTCCAGATCGTCGATACGCTTGTGTCGGAAATTGGAACGTGCCTTCTTCCATACTTGAAACGCGGACTCGATACCGGGGAACGCGAATGTGCCGTCGTCGAGCACGGCAAACGCCGTATCCGGGCTCGTGGCCAGAGCCGGAACCTGACGGAGAGTCGCTTCATCATAGTCGTCCTC
>NZ_JBXAYG010000024.1:0-486 GCF_056782155.1 Dellaglioa sp. CoH-55-MRSF-9
GGAAATAGCTCAGCTTGGTAGAGCACCTGGTTTGGGACCAGGGGGTCGCAGGTTCGAATCCTGTTTTCCCGATTAATAGATTGCCAAAATTTATTATGTGTTTTTATTTTATGGCGGCGTAGCTCAGCTGGCTAGAGCGTCCGGTTCATACCCGGGAGGTCAGGGGTTCGATCCCCTTCACCGCTATTTTCTACGTAAGAAGCTTGGACCTTTAGCTCAGTTGGTTAGAGCAGACGGCTCATAACCGCCCGGTCGTAGGTTCGAGTCCTACAAGGTCCATTACTTGTAGCTGATTCAAGTAGATTTTTAATTTTTTATGGAGGATTACCCAAGTCTGGCTGAAGGGAACGGTCTTGAAAACCGTCAGGTGGGTCAAACCACGCAAGAGTTCGAATCTCTTATCCTCCTTTTTAATATTATCGCGGGATGGAGCAGTCTGGTAGCTCGTCGGGCTCATAACCCGAAGGTCGTAGGTTCAAATCCTGC
>NZ_JBXAYG010000025.1:0-460 GCF_056782155.1 Dellaglioa sp. CoH-55-MRSF-9
CGCTAATATTGAGGAAGCCGAAGAATACGAGCAGTATAAAAAGAATAACGCCCGATACAACGAGGCGTATGCAGAGCTGAGTGAGGTCACGCAGAACCTGATCGAAGAGAACGGCCGAGAGCTTGCGGCCGAGATGGCAAAGAACGCGTACACGGCGTATACAGAAGCCAGACTCGCACTCAAGCGTGTCGAACTTGAAATAGAAAGCGTTCGCGAAGAGGCAGAATCCGAATTGCCGGAAAAGGCGGATAAGCCTGAAGAGGAAGAAGCTGATCTGGAAACCTTGGTTCGGGTCTATGAGCATCAGCTCGAACATGCAGAGAAGTTCGCAGAGGGCAAGTGCGAGTCTTGCGGGCAGGCGGTGAAGATTAAGGACCCGGCAACGCTCAAGAAACGCCTAAAGGCCGCTCAGCAGAAGCTGAAGCAGCACGCACAGTACGAGGCCTACCGAAAGGCGCGG
>NZ_JBXAYG010000026.1:0-457 GCF_056782155.1 Dellaglioa sp. CoH-55-MRSF-9
CGTCGAGTTTCACCCGCCAGTCCCGGCGTCGCCACCGATCCCGATTCCGGGACCGCTGCCGTCTCCTGTCGTCACGCCGCAGCCCGTTCCTGTGCCGCCTGCATCACGTCGTCCTATCGATCCGGGTCAGCCATACGGTCCAATTACGTTTCCCGTGATCGAGCCGAAATGGCCGTTCATCGATCCTATCACACTGAATACGGGTGGCATTCTCGAAGGTCAGAGCGTGCTGACGAGCGGCGGTATGGTCGAGATGCAGGACGCGCTTAAACCGGGCACGGTGGTTCACTGATGGGTAAGCGCTTCAAGGTCCGAGATAACAAGGCTATATACATCAACGCCATTGATTACAAGGATCAGAGACTGGTATCCGTTCGTCAGCAATACACGACGGCTAAGGAACCTGATGTGTGGAAGAACGGATATCAGGGGATTAGCCTGCCGTCGAGTCCTAAGG
>NZ_JBXAYG010000027.1:0-451 GCF_056782155.1 Dellaglioa sp. CoH-55-MRSF-9
TTGACACGCAGATAGTTGGGGCTGACTGCACGCTCGGGAATTTCTGCGAGATGAGCACGACGCTTGCCCTTCCCGAACTCAGAGTCGCGCGCGACACTCGGGAATAGGGTGTTGGCCCACAACCGAGTCATAAAGACCACGGGCGAGCCTGTGTATCGCTTGGTGTACAGGAACATGAAGCGCGACTTCAGAGCCTTTCGGTCCAGCGCAAGATGTTCGGGCACCACGAGATTGGTAGTTGGTCTGAGATTCATCCTATTTGTCCGGGTCCAGAAACGAAAAGACCCCGATAACCGTAGCTATCGGGGTTATTGCGGAGAAGCATACCACAACTTTCTCCTATTTACTAGACCTCTGTTTCGTCTTATTCATCAAACGAGGACAGACGCTGGGCCGCCGCTGTCGTCATTTGTTCCGCCTCATCGTTCTCGCCGTCAACGCCGATTTCGAG
>NZ_JBXAYG010000028.1:0-442 GCF_056782155.1 Dellaglioa sp. CoH-55-MRSF-9
CCAGCCGAACATGAGGCCGCAACTTCTCGACCTTGATATCGGCAATCACCGGACCCATCAAATTCCGCATGAGCACGTACCGGCCGTCCTTGCGGTTCGGGGTGCCTGACAATCCGATCTTGTATTCGCAGTTGAGTGCGGCTATCACTGACGCGTACTTGGGGGCAGCGCCCGTGTGGATTTCGTCTACAAGCAGCATCGCAAACATGTCGCGAACTCGGCGCAAAAGTTTACGTCCTTTGGCACTCCAGAAAGTTTGGCATGTAACGAGACAGATATCGTACTTTAGAAAATCTTCGTAGGTCTTGCACAGGCCGATCTGGGTCTTTCTACAGTTGGTCAGGGCGGCCTGTGTGTCCGATCCGATAAATGTCTCTTGGAAGCCGAGAATCCATTCACGCTGCGACGCCATGATGATCGTCTTCTTACCCAAGCGGCATAC
>NZ_JBXAYG010000029.1:0-414 GCF_056782155.1 Dellaglioa sp. CoH-55-MRSF-9
ATCCTGTTCCGTGACAGGTGCCTGAAGCAAGCATACGAGCGCCTCAATCAGGCGAACCAAAGGCTGCGGGAGGTCGCGGAGTTGGCGCATGCCGTGAACGACGTGATCGAGCTGTTCGAAGAGTTTTACGCGGACAGCAAGGGACAGCCGATCACTGATCGGCTGCGCGAAATCAGTGCAGTGCTTCACGCACAAAAACAAGGAGAGTAAATATGTTCACGGCAATGAGTATGGTGTGGCTTGTGGCCGGAGTCTTTATCGGTGTCTTCATCAGCGTTGTCTACTGTGCGTTCCACGAGGACCGCATCACCCGGGAAATCCGGGAAGCACGCATGAAGAAGGAGCTGGTCGAAGCGAACCTGTATCTGGCGCGCAAGCAAAAAGAGTTTGCGGAACTGACTGGGAAGGACGTGT
>NZ_JBXAYG010000030.1:0-392 GCF_056782155.1 Dellaglioa sp. CoH-55-MRSF-9
TGTAAAGGGTGCTGGAGGTATCGGAAGTGCGAATGCTGACATGAGTAGCGATAAAGGGGGTGAAAGGCCCCCTCGCCGTAAGCCCAAGGTTTCCTACGCAACGTTCATCGGCGTAGGGTGGGTCGGCCCCTAAGGCGAGGCAGAAATGCGTAGCTGATGGGAAGCAGGTCAATATTCCTGCACCATTGTTAGATGCGATGGGGGGACGGATCGCGGAAGGTTGTCCGGGTGTTGGAAGTCCCGGTCGCTGCATTGGAGAAGGCGCTTAGGCAAATCCGGGCGCAGGATTCAAGGGTGTGGCGCGAGCTCCCTAGGGAGCGAAGCAATTGGAAGTGGTTCCAAGAAAAGCCTCTAAGCTTCAGTCTAACGATGACCGTACCGCAAACCGACAC
>NZ_JBXAYG010000031.1:0-390 GCF_056782155.1 Dellaglioa sp. CoH-55-MRSF-9
TATATAGACGATGGGGCCCCTTCCGGCGTGATACAGGCGTACAGGTAGCGCGGACCAAACGAATCGAACCGGGCCCCATCGTCAAGCGTGATAATACGCTCGCATTTAATCGTCAGTTCCAGACGTTCCCCGACCGTGCCGACATGGTGCGCGCGGCTTTGCCGAATCTGTCCGGCGCGTGCGCGTTGCACCGCATCTTGTGCGGCTTGCGCCTGACGTTCCGTGAGCGTGCCCGTATGTGCCAGATTACCGGCCATGCTTGTAAGGAATTCCGACCCCTCAGCGTACATATCAATCAGGCCCGACAGGCCCGGATAAGCCGCGTCGAATTCAGCACGACGAGCCGCGAGATTTGCCACGCGTTCGGCCTCGGCCGCCGCTGCCTCAGCC
>NZ_JBXAYG010000032.1:0-384 GCF_056782155.1 Dellaglioa sp. CoH-55-MRSF-9
GCACCTATTACTTCGTGAACGTGGGCCAAGAATTCTGCCCTCCTGATCAATTGCCGCGCGCAAAGATGAGGATCACAACACTTCCCGAAGTTTGTGGCGTACTACAAACGCTACTAGCCGATGAAGGATTCACTTCGCAACTGGGCAGCACACTGCCGCCCGAACTTAAATAGGATTCGTTATGAACAGTACCAATAGCCTACTCAGCCGCCTTGCCGCATCTTCAATGGAAGAAAACAACGGCCGGGCCTCTGATGAATACGCTATGGACAGTCAGGCTGAACTGCCAGAGCTGGACCCTAGTGAGAACACTGGAGAGATAGGCGTCGGGCAGAATCGTCAGGGAGGCAGTCCGAGTACTTACCTCCAGACCACGATTTTGGG
>NZ_JBXAYG010000033.1:0-381 GCF_056782155.1 Dellaglioa sp. CoH-55-MRSF-9
TGGCGCTAAGAAGCTTAACTTCTGTGTTCGACATGGGAACAGGTGTATCCTTCTTGCTATCGCCACCACACTCTTTTACTACTACATAAAACAATTTTGCAACCACTAATGCCGGCTGCAGGAGTCGAACCTGTGACCCTCGGTTTACGATACCGATGCTCTACCAACTGAGCTAAGCCGGCGAAAATGACCCGTACGGGATTTGAACCCATGTTACCGCCGTGAAAGGGCGGTGTCTTAACCACTTGACCAACGGGTCATATACATAAAAATGTGTTAATCAGTTAGATTAGCACATTTTTAAATTTATTATTAGCATGGCAACGTCCTACCCTCGCAGGGGGCGACCCCCAACTACTCTTGGCGCTAAGAAGCTTAACT
>NZ_JBXAYG010000034.1:0-372 GCF_056782155.1 Dellaglioa sp. CoH-55-MRSF-9
AACTAATAAAACGCGGTGTTTCTCGGCTTATTGCTTAAAAATTTAATAAATATTATCTAGTTTTCAAAGAACAAATTCGACAATTAATATTGTCAATGGAGCCTAACGGGATCGAACCGATGACCTCCTGCGTGCAAGGCAGGCGCTCTCCCAGCTGAGCTAAGGCCCCATAATGGGTATTTTATTAATTGGTAAATGGGCCTAAATGGACTCGAACCATCGACCTCACGCTTATCAGGCGTGCGCTCTAAACCAGCTGAGCTATAGGCCCGTAAACGCTTTTGAGAGTAGATCTCTCAAAACTAAACAAATTTTCGACAAGTGTGTAGGTTTCCGTAATATTCCTTAGAAAGGAGGTGATCCAGCCGCAGG
>NZ_JBXAYG010000035.1:0-353 GCF_056782155.1 Dellaglioa sp. CoH-55-MRSF-9
TTCAACCGCTGTCAACCGGTCTGCTGATGCTGGACCTGCTGCACGGTGGTGGTATCCGTCCAGCGATGTACACACATGCCGGTGACGAGCAGACGGCAAAGACCACACTGGCCCTAATGGTCATGGTCAACGCCGTGAACAAGAACGTCCCGCTGATCGCGTTCTGGGACTACGAAGGCTCAACCAAGAACTCGAAACCGTATCTTGCATCCATTCTCAAGTCTATGGGGGCGAAGGTAGGCATCCGTGACGTATTCGGTAAGAAGGACAAAGAGACCGGTAAATGGGTTGTTCATCCGGTTGTGCAGTACTACCCAGAAACGGTGGGTGAGAAGTTCTTCGATTGGATGGCA
>NZ_JBXAYG010000036.1:0-346 GCF_056782155.1 Dellaglioa sp. CoH-55-MRSF-9
GGACTACGACGACAGCTGTGACGAAGATGGCGATGGCGTCGAAGACGATTACGATCCGGACAACGGGGACGGGACCGAAGGATGAACTCGTACACCGACGACGGCCCGTGGGAAGAGGGATACGAAGCATGCTTCAATGGTTTCCACCGATCGGCTGTTCCGTATTCGGATGCGGAAGGCGATAAAGCCGATGAGTGGGTCGAAGGCTGGTGGGCTGCGTATCGCGAGATTCTGAGCGAATCTGAAGCTGAGGACGAAAATGATTGATTTTGTTTCGGTAGATGGCTCTGAAAACCCTTGGGAAGAGGGGTTTGCCGCTTTCCTCGACGGAGAGTCGCGTCACAAC
>NZ_JBXAYG010000037.1:0-341 GCF_056782155.1 Dellaglioa sp. CoH-55-MRSF-9
CACTATGTGCGTGATTTTTGCCACGTGGGGTCCTCTTGGTCAAAACTCAGCCTGTATACGAAATGGCCGTAGGGAACCTCGATAGGAAACACGCCAAGAAATCGACGCCCCGCAACCTCGAACTCACGTTTGTAGAAAAGCGATTTGGGCGTGAAATTCGAGACAGACGCAGAAATTTCCCAAAACCACTCATTAAGTTCACGCCTTTCATCGATAGTTTCAGTTTCGACCAAAAGTTCTTTTCGGTCCCAAACCTCGACATCATGCTCTTCCATCACGATCTTCGCGCTATGCGTAAGTGCCAAAGGCAAAAACGATTCGGATACAAGACGCTGCGTAAC
>NZ_JBXAYG010000038.1:0-339 GCF_056782155.1 Dellaglioa sp. CoH-55-MRSF-9
TAGTTATACACTGCAACGTTTGGTGGGAACGTGGTAGTGGCCGTCACACCCAACCCAAAATAGCCATCCGTCGTATTTCCCGCACCTGACATGTATGCATTGGCCAAACCAGTCGATGTTCCACCGGATGTTGTGTTCGACGCATACGTGTAAATGTCCGTATTAGGCGACGTTCCAGAGCACCCGGCAAACACCCCTATAGTCGCGTTTCCAGCTGCACCCGGACCATTGACTGCGAGACGGGCGGCAGCTGCACCGCCAGCATACGTGTTAGAGGCATACAGATAGATGATGCTCGGAGCACCAGAAGTTCCGGTGTTGTACTGACCGGAGTACATG
>NZ_JBXAYG010000039.1:0-336 GCF_056782155.1 Dellaglioa sp. CoH-55-MRSF-9
AGTCTTCGGCGCGTATCATCCATAGAGGCCCCTGAACTTCATACAGAATGCGCTGCACTGCAAAATACTCACGAGTGCCGGTACTATCTGTCTCGTCACCACGACGCAGAAACGGAAAGGCTTCCTGAACGCTTCTGACTAGTACAGAGTGCTCTACAGCATCTGTAACGAAGTATGCTAGGCTCATATTAGTCCTTGAACTGTTCTGGGTACTGAACACGTCCAATTGCGATCGAAATTTCGTGGTATCGCTTTATTTCATCAACCACCAGCTTCCATTGTGGGCTGAGAATACCTATATCCTGCACCCACCCATCCTTATCAGGCTCGGGGCTT
>NZ_JBXAYG010000040.1:0-331 GCF_056782155.1 Dellaglioa sp. CoH-55-MRSF-9
CCTACTCCGCCGCAGTGAGCGCCGGATGGACCGCGGAGGAGCTTCGCAAGATCGGGTTCTCCGAGCCCGACAAGAAGGCTCGCACCCGGCGACGCACAACGCGCAAGCCAGCGAACCGACCCGTCTCCGAGGCGGCCACCGAACCAGCGCAGGAGACGTCCTCGCAGGGTTGACCACGCACTCACGAAAGGCCCCACGTTCCGCTCTGCGGCGTGGGGCCTTTCGCATGCCCCCGCGCTGCGGGGGTTGTACCCCGCTCCTAGGCCGTCCAAGGCGCTCCACTTCCCCTCCGGGGAGCCCCCCCGGGTCCCCCTTACCGCCCCTCCCCCCC
>NZ_JBXAYG010000041.1:0-317 GCF_056782155.1 Dellaglioa sp. CoH-55-MRSF-9
TCTCATGGCCTAGACCCGCGCCCTCAGCCTCCGACAGCATTTGGTACGCATAGGATTCCAGAGTCTCCGGATCAGTGCCAACCGAAAACGCCAGATTGTGGAATTGCTCACCGGACGGGGTGGGGTTGATTTCCAGAAACAGCTTGATGAGTTCTGGGAGCTTGCTGTTAGGCATTGTGTATTCCTCAATGGTTGTGAGCGCCGCGCGCTCGATGCAGATGGTTATGGCGTTTGTCGTGGCAGCTTTTGCACAGCGATAGGAGATTCGACATCGTGTTGGTGCCGCCCCGTGAGAGAGGCACTATGTGGTGTACTTC
>NZ_JBXAYG010000042.1:0-316 GCF_056782155.1 Dellaglioa sp. CoH-55-MRSF-9
CCCCTCTCGAAGTTTGCCACTCCCCATACCGAGAAAGAGTTTATCCACATCGATCGATTGCCGGACGGCACGTGGCGTCTTCTATTCAACGTGCGTGGTCCCGATGGTAAGCAGATCAACACAGCCACAGTCGCATCAATGGCAATCGTCCGTTCGGAGGGAACATGAGCATAGCGTGGATTGGCGTTGACTTTGATGGAACGCTAGCATCGGATGAAAGCGGTTGGGAAGGACCTCTACACGCTGGGCCGCCCATCGCACCGATGGTGGCGTTTGTCCAAAACCTAATCAAGCAGGGCCATACAGTCAAGATCAT
>NZ_JBXAYG010000043.1:0-311 GCF_056782155.1 Dellaglioa sp. CoH-55-MRSF-9
ATATGTGAACTCACCATGGCGAGTGACCAGCTTCTTGCTCCTGCTGTTCGTTATGTTGCACTTTGCGCATCCCGAACCAGTCATACAGCGCATGNGGGACAGCGACGTTTTGAACTCGTGCCCACACGACGTACACGCCACACGCAGCGTTATCTTGGCGCTGCCTGCATAGTCAGTCTTAGCGAAAAGAGGTCTCAAGTTCTTGGCCTTGGCTTCGGCCTTGGCTTCCTTGAAACTACCTTTGCGCATGATCTTCTTACCTTCAGGCACACTTCCTACCGTATTAACGAAGTGTCCGCACTGGCCTTTAT
>NZ_JBXAYG010000044.1:0-304 GCF_056782155.1 Dellaglioa sp. CoH-55-MRSF-9
GTCACTGTTCCGGACAGCGGACTGGGTGTACCCGGTGTCCCTCCCGGATTGGCTGCGAACATCAGGCCACGAGACGTAGCAAAGATGTATCGGTTTGCGGCGGGCAAGAATGCCATGTCCAAGATGTAATCACCAGATGGCCCCGGCGCAGTCCACGCAGCGGCTGTTACCGAAAAACTGGACCATGCGCCCGCCGTGTTCAGCGCGGAATTAGCTGCAACCGCCATCAATCCGTAACCAGCGTAGAACACGGAAACAACGCCGCTGCTACCACCCAGCAAGCGACCGGAAGTCAGAACAGCAT
>NZ_JBXAYG010000045.1:0-303 GCF_056782155.1 Dellaglioa sp. CoH-55-MRSF-9
GTCGAAGACGACGAGGACGAGGATGAAGATGATGACGGACTCGACGACGAAGACGAAGATGAGGACGACGAACCCCCGAAGAAGTCTAAAAAGCAGGTGAAGAGCAAGAAGAAACCTGTCGATGAGGACGACGAGGACGAGGATGAGGACGACGACCTCGAAGATGAAGACGAGGATGACGAGCCACCAAAGTCGGAGAAGAAAGCGCCGGCCAAGGGAAAGAAAAAGCCCGTCGATGAAGCTGAGGACGACGAAGACGACGACCTTGACGAAGATGAGGACGACGAGGATGAACCTCCGAAG
>NZ_JBXAYG010000046.1:0-300 GCF_056782155.1 Dellaglioa sp. CoH-55-MRSF-9
GTTCCGTGTATGTCGGTATCACTGGCTGTAGGCACATATCCAGTACCAGTACCCAGCTTGTAGCTAGTAGGTCTGATTGAGGGATTCGATGCCAGCGCATCACGTGCCGCATTCGTTATCTGGAAATACATTTTGTCATCCTATATAAACCGATATCAGGCGTCGCTTAATGATAAGGGGTGGATCGGTTATTGCTTCCATCCACACTTTATTGATTCGCGTTGACGGCAGATTTCCTGTGTCGAGTCCGGTGACCACTTCCTGAAATACTTTGTTCACCGAAGTATTTCCAGTGGTGGT
>NZ_JBXAYG010000047.1:0-299 GCF_056782155.1 Dellaglioa sp. CoH-55-MRSF-9
GGCCAAGCTCACGCAGTACACGCGCTATCTCACGATCGCGCTGGGCGTCCTCCAATCGGCGACCCTCATCACCGTCGCCCGTTCGGGCGCCCTCTTCGGCACCACGGCCGTCTCGCAGTGCACGCAGCTGATCACGGACGACTCCTGGTACGCCATCATGCTCATGGTCATCACGATGACCGCCGGCACCGGCCTCATCATGTGGATGGGCGAGCTCGTCACCGAGCGCGGCATCGGCAACGGCATGTCCCTCCTGATCTTCACCTCGATCGCCGCGCAGTTCCCGAGCTCCCTGTGGG
>NZ_JBXAYG010000048.1:0-299 GCF_056782155.1 Dellaglioa sp. CoH-55-MRSF-9
GCAGCAGCGGGAGCGACTGGTGAGCAATATCTATCGAGATGAGCTGGACAGCATCCAGCAGGCACAGGAACGGCTGCGCACACGCCTGCGACTTCTACAGGAAAGCTGCCCACACACGAATGCCGAGAAGAAGTACGACGGCAGCACCGGTAACTGGTGCAAGGCTGATGATTGCTACTGGATCGACTTTCACTGTCCCGATTGCGATAAACGCTGGAGAATTGATCAATGAAGACGCTGGTAGACCTGCTGATGGAACAAGAACGGCTGCTGGATGGGCCTGATGCTCGCGACCTGCT
>NZ_JBXAYG010000049.1:0-299 GCF_056782155.1 Dellaglioa sp. CoH-55-MRSF-9
GATAGTGATCGGCACTCGCGCGAGTGCGCGTCGTAAGATGCAACCGGCCTTGTGCGTCGGTAACTTGCCACAAATCCCGATCCCCGACGCGCGCCACGTGCCCAACGTAGCGGGCCGCGTCATACACCTGATAACCGGTAGCGTCCGCTACATAGCGGAACCGGGCACGGGGCTTGTCATGCAGGGCCATACGTGCGGCCCCGTACGTTTTGGCGTCTTCGCTCAGTGCCAACACGCCCCGATAGTCGTGTGCGTCGCGCGTACCTGTCACGTCTACTAGGTCGCCGTTTCGCTTATCG
>NZ_JBXAYG010000050.1:0-297 GCF_056782155.1 Dellaglioa sp. CoH-55-MRSF-9
GGTTTAACCTACGTAATTGCCATCGACGAAAATCCCCACACCCTTATTGTAGGTGCGGCTGTTGCGTGAAAGACGACGCTTGAACTTACCGTCGATGAACAGCGACTTGTCCTTGATGTCGATAGAGGGAACAACACGTCCATCGTACAGGATTCCAGAGACGCTCGCGTTTTCGTTGCCAGTGATCAGAAAATTAGGATCACTAGACGGTGAACTATTTCGCAGCGACTTGCAAATCAGCTCACCGAGCTTGTACACACCGTGGAAAAACACGACCACACAAAGTAGGTCTAGTGG
>NZ_JBXAYG010000051.1:0-295 GCF_056782155.1 Dellaglioa sp. CoH-55-MRSF-9
ATGTAGCCACGCTCCAGCATCGTATCAACCCAGCCCAGACGTGCCTGATTTGCGTGGCGTATCCAAGTTTGCTGCTCATCCGGGATCATCATACGTGATTCGGACGGGACTCCACGCTTCTGGAACGCCACCCAATTACTCAGTGTGCTACAGCAGAGCTGCGTTGACGCCCGGATATCACCTTCAATGAGATACACCAATTCCACGGCTTCATCACGAAGGTATTCGAGTTCAGTTTCCGGAAGCGTGAGGCCCTTCAGGATATTGCACATGAATTCCGAGTAGTCGCTGTTTT
>NZ_JBXAYG010000052.1:0-295 GCF_056782155.1 Dellaglioa sp. CoH-55-MRSF-9
GACGTGTGCCATAGTCGTTGACGGCGGCCAGTAGCGTGAGCGCCGTATCCAAATCCGCAGCAAACTGGCGTTCAAATCCAAAGTTCAATGCAAATTCACGTTTTCCCACCCACGCACTCGGAATCATAGACGCGGCTCCAACGTGAACAACGCATGGGCCACGCGCCGTACGATCGCGTCCGTCGCGAACAGTTGGTACTCACCAGCCTTGTGCACCTCAGCAACATCCGGATCAGGACTGTCACTTCGGTCTACGCTTTGGCCCACGATCATAGCCTCGTGGTAAGTGTCGCTG
>NZ_JBXAYG010000053.1:0-294 GCF_056782155.1 Dellaglioa sp. CoH-55-MRSF-9
ATCCGGTGCTGCGTATGACTCCGCACGGTTTCTGGTTTCTAGATCATTACGAGGACCGTGAACGGTTCGTGAATCTGTCGTGGACGAAGCAGTACGCGCATCGCACCAAGGAAGCCGCACGCGACGCGTTCATAGAGCGCAAGCGCAAACAGATTCGCATTCTGCACAACACGATCATCGACGCACAGGAACTGCTGCGTATGGCACTCGAACAGAAATCTCTTGGTGTTGCGCACCAAGTTGTGAGGTGATATGATTCACACAATCAGTTTGATTTTGCTTTGGTGCGCGGCT
>NZ_JBXAYG010000054.1:0-294 GCF_056782155.1 Dellaglioa sp. CoH-55-MRSF-9
ACTTTGCGCCCGTTCGGCTGATCGAGAGCGCGAATTTGCTCGTTGTTCTCGATATGCTTCACGATATCGTCCAGCTGGCATACGGTGGGAAAAGTCATGATTTCTCCATGGTCGTGATTGACAGTGCGCCGCAGAAACCGCGAAACGCATTAAGTGTGCGAACGCTACTGTAATTGCCTTCGACATCCGTGTCAAGCACGTATCCGTAATCCAGACGATCGCCCTCGGTCACTGCCCATTTTTCGAACATGTCTTGAACCACTTCCTTATCGATAGGGTCCATCACACTCATGT
>NZ_JBXAYG010000055.1:0-291 GCF_056782155.1 Dellaglioa sp. CoH-55-MRSF-9
GAACACGTACCTGATCGACAAGAACGTGCTCGACATGGGCCCGGTCGTCGCCGTCGCGTCCGCGCTCGGCTTCCTCGCCGCCGGCTGGATCGTCTACGACTCGCTGTGCCGCATCCTCGGCACCAACGACCGCGTGCTGGGCATCTGCGTCGGCCTGTACGTCGTCGTCGCGGCGTACCTCGCGTGCCACATCCTCTCGGGCCGTGCCGCCTACCTGATCGTCGGCGCGATGCTCGCGACGATCATGTCGGCGAACGTGTTCTTCGTGATCATCCCCGGTCAGCGCAAGAT
>NZ_JBXAYG010000056.1:0-290 GCF_056782155.1 Dellaglioa sp. CoH-55-MRSF-9
GGATCACGCGGTCGCGGCCGAGCGCGGCGAACGCATCGGGAATCGCCGGCGTGCCGCCGACGCCGACCGACAGCGCGCGCGTGACGCGCTGGCGCTCGTGGCCGGCCGCGTCGCGCGACAGCACGCGCAGCGCGTCGATCCTCGCGCCGTCGCCGCGCACCGGCTCGATTCCCAGCACCGTTTCGCTGTAGTGGACGCGATCGTCGAACGCGTCGGCTACCCAGCTCAGGTAGTCGTGGAATTCGACGCGGGTCGGATAGAAGTTCTTCAGGTTGACGAATTCGTTCAGC
>NZ_JBXAYG010000057.1:0-289 GCF_056782155.1 Dellaglioa sp. CoH-55-MRSF-9
CGTGTGAGCGATCTTAGAAATGTGGAAGGCCGCGACCGGAGTCGTGCCGCGCTCACCAAAACCTGCGTGCATCCATTGATGCAGCATCGGATAGATGTCGATCTCACGCAGCGCGCTCCACTCTGTGGTCGTCATCTGTTGAGCTTCGGCCTTCGTGATGCGGAAGTCGAGAAACACCACCGCCAGATTGCTTTTTGGGAAGATGCGCATCTGCACGAGCGATTGACGCACCTGTGCGCTCACAGCATCAGGAACGTGGTGGGCCTCACGCATGATCTGATCAGCAGAC
>NZ_JBXAYG010000058.1:0-288 GCF_056782155.1 Dellaglioa sp. CoH-55-MRSF-9
GTACGAGGCGCGTGGGCCGTCATACTGGTCACCTAGCAGCAAGATGTTGCTGATACCGTTGTCACGTGCGTACTTGACGGGACCTCGCCTAATCTCGTCAGCGACCATCTTGTCCGGATTTTGTACGTACTTCGAAAGACCTCCCGATCCTGAGGAATCGGTGAAGTGTGCATCTCCCACAGCCACAAACTCTGCCACTTGATCTCCTTATGTTACGTACTCATTCTCTTCCCAATTCCACATCTGTGCAGACTTAGGCCAGTAGCGTTTGAATGTGGCGCTATCAGT
>NZ_JBXAYG010000059.1:0-287 GCF_056782155.1 Dellaglioa sp. CoH-55-MRSF-9
GCCGAGCACGAGCCCGACCTCGACGAGCGTCGGCAGGATGCTGTACAGCGAATACGAAATCAGCTGCTGGATGCCGCGCGTGCCGCGCTCGATGTCGCGCGACATGCCGCCCGTCTGGCGTTCGAGATGAAACCGCAGCGACAGCCCGTGCAGATGCCGGAACACCTGCCGCGCGAGCTGGCGCACCCCGCTCTCGGTGACCTTCGAGAACAGGATTTCGCGCAGCTCGGTGAACAGCGACGTCGACAGCCGCACGAGCGCATACGCGACGACCAGCAGCCCGACGC
>NZ_JBXAYG010000060.1:0-282 GCF_056782155.1 Dellaglioa sp. CoH-55-MRSF-9
GTGCACTACTGGTGGTGCCGAATTTGCGGTTTGGTCGCGCATTATACAGGAACTCGAACGTTGCTTCGCAGTACATACGTTTCCATGCGCGTCGCGCATCTAGTACCTGACGCATGCGTTTCTTCACTCTACTGACCTTCATGAATTCTCCTAGAAGTCAACAGGACCATCATTGAAGCTAGACCTGTTGCTTGTTTGCTTCAGATAGTCCTTCAATATCTTCAGGTCCTTATCCGAGATGATGGGTTTGAATCGCGGGCTCAAGCAGCCCCACCACTCGTT
>NZ_JBXAYG010000061.1:0-280 GCF_056782155.1 Dellaglioa sp. CoH-55-MRSF-9
TATACATAGTCCTTCATCTTAAATTACAGAGAGCGCTATTGTCAATGAGGGTGAACTTTTTGGAGAAGGCATAAAACTTCACCGTAGGGGTTGAACTTTTTACTCATGTATAAAACTTCACCTTATGGGGGTGAACTTTTTGGAGAAGGCATAAAACTTCACCGTAGGGGTTGAACTTTTTGTGGGCCTCATAAAACTTCACCCTAGGGAGGGTGAGATTTTTAGGCAATCCCTAAAACTTCACCGTTGAAGGGTGAACTTTTTCTGGGTGGCTGAAAAG
>NZ_JBXAYG010000062.1:0-280 GCF_056782155.1 Dellaglioa sp. CoH-55-MRSF-9
CGCTGCTCGCCGAGGGGCCGACGCACCCGTACGAGATGTATCAGACGCTCGTGCTGCGCTCGGAGGATCGGCTCGTCAAGGTGCGGCCGGGCTCCCTCTACCACACGGTCGACCGCCTGGCCCGGCAGGGCCTGGTGCGCGCGACCGGCACCGAGCGCGAGGGCAACCGTCCGGAGCGCACCACCTACGAGATCACTGAGGAGGGCACCCGGGCGCTCGGTGAGCGCGTCGCGGACATCATCGCGACGCCGGTCAACGAGTTCCCGGAATTCCCGCTCGG
>NZ_JBXAYG010000063.1:0-280 GCF_056782155.1 Dellaglioa sp. CoH-55-MRSF-9
GCGCACCGACTCGACCCACTCGCAGATCTGCTCGATTGACTGCGGCTGCTCCGGGATGAGGATGGCGTGCGCGCCGCCGGCCATGCCGGAGTGCAGGGCGATCCAGCCGACGTGGCGGCCCATGACCTCCACCACCATGCAGCGCTGGTGCGACTCGGCCGTGGTGCGGAGGCGGTCGATGGCCTCGGTCGCGATCTCGACCGCGGTGTCGAAGCCGAAGGAGTAGTCGGTCGCCGCGAGGTCGTTGTCGATGGTCTTCGGGACGCCGACGATCCGGAGG
>NZ_JBXAYG010000064.1:0-280 GCF_056782155.1 Dellaglioa sp. CoH-55-MRSF-9
TCGGTAGCCATGATGCAAGTGCTGCTGGCTCGACGTATGATTTCCCGAGTCATGGGACCGTTTACATGACCAGTGCATTCAAGGGCAGTGAACTTACGCGGTCGGATTTGCAAGGCGGAACCGTTTATCTCGACGGTTACGGTGGGGTGGTTGTCGCACAGGGAGCGACTGTGATGCTGTTGGGCATCAATCCGGCAATGCTTGCGTTGGGCTTGACAAGCCCGGCCATGTCGATGATTTTGGCGGACGCCGTTGCGAATGCTCCGGCGCTGCTATATAT
>NZ_JBXAYG010000065.1:0-278 GCF_056782155.1 Dellaglioa sp. CoH-55-MRSF-9
GCATTAGAGGGGCCAGTGTGCCAAAATCGGGAATTTGAGCAGCAATAAATTCCTCGTGACTTAGTGGGCACAGATTTTTTTCTGGTGTGGAGAGCTTTTCCAAAGCCGGGACAAGATATGTTGTGATCTGTTCTGGAATGCGCTTCATCCAAACATCAAAACCTGCTTTGGGTTTTCCTTTATAGACTTTAAAAAATTGAGATATCGCGCCACAAAAAATTGGCTGCCCTGGGCGGACGGGAAGAGAATAACTTTTGTACGTTTCACGAATCTGAGAG
>NZ_JBXAYG010000066.1:0-278 GCF_056782155.1 Dellaglioa sp. CoH-55-MRSF-9
GGCTTAGGCAGTGCTATCTTCGTTCACGATATCGATGACACTACGCAGGTACGCAGGGTCATACGCGAACAGCTGCTTGTAGTACTCGATCTGCTGGTTCTTGTCTTCACGGCTGATACCGGCTGTCCGCATCTTGTCCCCGAACGACTTGGGGATCGGTGCGCGGCGGATATCGGCAACCACGGTCAGCGGTACCGTCACCACGTCTGAGGTAGCAGCGCTAACGACTTGTACCTTGTCGGCAGAGGCAGCGATAGCAAAGCCATAGTCCATGTCGC
>NZ_JBXAYG010000067.1:0-278 GCF_056782155.1 Dellaglioa sp. CoH-55-MRSF-9
TCTAAAGGCTGCTGGCGAACTGATGGGTTATGTCTACTTCTTCCAGAACTTCGTTCAGATATTCGTCCTGATGGTGGCGTGGGTCATTGTTCTGGTCGCCTTCTTCATTCTCGCCGTCCAGATCTTCATCACGCTGATCGGATTCAAGCTGACGACGTTAGCCGGGTTCATCCTCATTCCCTTCGCGCTGTTCAACAAGACCTCCTTCCTCGCGGAAAAGGTGCTCGGCAATATCGTCGCTTCTGGCGTGAAGATCCTTGTCCTTGCAGTGATCGTCG
>NZ_JBXAYG010000068.1:0-278 GCF_056782155.1 Dellaglioa sp. CoH-55-MRSF-9
GCACGAACTCATTGAACGGATATGTATCGTGCAGCCCCGCGATCACGAACTGGTTGATCAGCGCCTGACGGAATTCGCGGCTCTTTTTCCACGCATCCGGCTGTTCCGACATGCGATCGTACAGCCAAACTTCGGCATTGAGGCACAGCCCCATACGGTCCATGAAGCTAGCGTGCTCCGGACACCCATCTTCGATCCAGCGGAGGATTTCACGGTGGAAGAGAATCAGATCGTCAGTCATTTTCGGCTCCTGAAATATAGAAAGCCCAGTATAGTTC
>NZ_JBXAYG010000069.1:0-278 GCF_056782155.1 Dellaglioa sp. CoH-55-MRSF-9
GTATGGCTCATCAAAGTTTTCCGATGGAGGTTGCGAAGTTACGGAGGCGACGCCGAGCATCTTCCGAGTACTCGTCAGCTTGAAGTCGGCGCGCGACAGGGGTATCGAAGGCACCGACGAATGCAGCGTGCACAGAATCGAATTCCAGCTGCAAGTCCAGAACCCTGTTGAGAAGGTTATGGTACTTCTTTTCGTAGTCAGTCGTCATGCAAAATCTCCTTTTCACGAAACCACGGATGCGCGAGTATCAGGACGATGACTGCGCAGTAGGCATACGG
>NZ_JBXAYG010000070.1:0-278 GCF_056782155.1 Dellaglioa sp. CoH-55-MRSF-9
CATGAATCACGTCGTGATCGACGAGGGAGAAGAGAATGGCAAAAGTGAAACTGAATCTCACGGCTGATGAGCTGAGTGCACTGATCGATAAGTTTCGCAGTCAAGAGCTGGGTGACGATGGAAAGGCCTATGACACGTTTCGGCCCGAGGATTTTGCATACGCGCTGCTGGAACACGTGCACGTGGACGCGAGCCCGTTGCTGCGCGCCATGAACAACGGGCTGGATGAGGTGCGGAACGCGGAAAGGCTCACACGCGAAAACGTTGAGATTTTCAGT
>NZ_JBXAYG010000071.1:0-277 GCF_056782155.1 Dellaglioa sp. CoH-55-MRSF-9
AAATACGGGTTGACCGATGCGCAGATTGCTGGGGCCTTGGGCTCGGTCCAGCAAGAATCGCAGTTCGACGTGCATGCCCGCAACCCGTACTCTGGAGC
The DNA here is from genome assembly GCF_056782155.1 of Dellaglioa sp. CoH-55-MRSF-9. The sequence continues at coordinate 99 of NZ_JBXAYG010000071.1, forward strand.
ACGCGGCGTCGCCCAGTGGCTGAGCGCGGACCGCATTCGTGAATTGCGCCAGTTCCGGAAGAAGAATCCGAGCATGACCGAGGTGCAGGTTCAGGCAGCATTCCACTGGTACGAGATGGAAAAGATGGGTCTGATGGATCGCTTCCGTAAGATGCGGACGGTGGCGCAGGCCGCAGTTT
>NZ_JBXAYG010000072.1:0-277 GCF_056782155.1 Dellaglioa sp. CoH-55-MRSF-9
CATTGGACCGTGTAGAAACAGCCATTATCGAATGTGCGCATCATGCACCCCTTTAGACGAGATAACCCCATGCGTCGCGAGCGTAGCGCGCGGCATCCGCCAGCAATTCAGCGCGTGTCCGGTATTGCGGTCCGACGCATGCCGCGCGGTCTTCGCCGTCGTGCATGTCAACAAACCGCCAGCAATGGACGCCCGCCGGATTCGAATTCGTGTACCCGATCCCAGCAAACCGCGATGCGTGAATGGTGAGCCGATTAACGCCGTTATAGAGTGCCAT
>NZ_JBXAYG010000073.1:0-277 GCF_056782155.1 Dellaglioa sp. CoH-55-MRSF-9
GCCAGCGCCGCTCGAAGGTCTCCTCGTCCTGGCCGTAACCGACGGCGGTCACATAGTTGAGCAGTGCGTCGAACCACACGTAGACGACATGCGACTCGTCCCACGGCACCTTGATGCCCCAGTCGAAGCTGGACCGGGAGATGGACAGGTCGCTGAGCCCCTGGCGCACGAAGGAGACGACCTCGTTGCGGGCCGACTCCGGCTGCACGAACTCCGGCCGCTCCTCGTAGAGCGCCAGCAGCCGGTCGGCGAAGTCGCTCATCCGGAAGAAGTAGTT
>NZ_JBXAYG010000074.1:0-277 GCF_056782155.1 Dellaglioa sp. CoH-55-MRSF-9
TTCATGGCGCACTTGATCTGGATTCCGGTAGCTTCGGCCGCTACTTTCTGAATCGCGGCCAGAAGCTGCTCGTCGGCTTCTTCGTCCGCTTCTTGCGCCGCGATACCGCGCACCACAGCTTCCACGATATCACGCATCGTGGTCCACGGGTCCGTTACCGGGCTCCCCGCATCGATTTCGAATTCGGCCTCAATATCGCTACGCAACTCTTCCATGTCGATTTCATCGAAGTTGTATTCGACGGTAAGATTCGTGTCGAGTTCGAGCGGGCCGTTCC
>NZ_JBXAYG010000075.1:0-276 GCF_056782155.1 Dellaglioa sp. CoH-55-MRSF-9
TTTTCAGTTCTCCTATCTGTTGAACTGTGCGGGCGTACGCGTCGCCCTTGCGGTCCGGAAACTGTAGAGCTACTTGCGCGTCCACAGCCTCCAGAGTACGGTATCGGTCGTATAGCTCTTCGGCCAACCCATACTGCGGTTCAAGCTTAGCCACATTCGGAACCACCATCTTCCGGATTGTGGTGCCTGTCCCTTTGTTGAGAGCGGCCACCACACTATCCTTTGGCTTCATCAAATAGGCCAGTGCCTTCTGCTGAACACGGATCAGGTTTTCTG
>NZ_JBXAYG010000076.1:0-276 GCF_056782155.1 Dellaglioa sp. CoH-55-MRSF-9
GAGGCGAACTGGTCGGGGTGGTTGAGAGCCCACCGGACGCTCGGGCACGCAGCAGAGAATGGCGGACACCGGGTGTCGACCAGGGTGGCACGACGATGACCACGCGCAGGTGGGCCGCAGCGGCGTCCGATTCAGCCTCAACGGATGCTCAGAGCAGGATGCTCAGTGCATGTTGGCCGACCCCGGGGCGCAGCGCGAGGATCAGCGTTTGCAGCGCGGTGGTCAGGCTCATCGTCTGGGCGCGCCCCGATCCCTATCGGCAGCGTGGGATGAGGG
>NZ_JBXAYG010000077.1:0-275 GCF_056782155.1 Dellaglioa sp. CoH-55-MRSF-9
GAAGAATCTCCATGCTCTCACCGCCCTTTAGTCCGCCGCGTGGCATTACACGCTCAGATCAATGCCACGAGCCTTGAAGAAGTCGTGGATAATACTGAGACCCAGTGTTGCTTGCTGGAAGCCCTCGGACGCCAGCTTCTGATTCTGGCCGGGCAGTGCGTCATCCATCTTGCGGAAGCCTGCGCGTAGGTGAGTCAGGCCCTCTGCCCAATCGAGAATCAGGTAACCTGCGGCGTTTGCTGCCGCCAGTTCATCACGGCCATACGTTTGAACAT
>NZ_JBXAYG010000078.1:0-275 GCF_056782155.1 Dellaglioa sp. CoH-55-MRSF-9
GCTGAACACTGCGTGCCGAGTATCGAGCCCGCTCCGCTCACGCTGTTTGAGCAAGCGGATTGGGTATTTATCGTTGACGACATGTTCCCGGAACAGCGTGATCCGGTGCGTGCCGCTGTCAAGAAGTTGAACCCCGACCAAGGTCATCGTATGTTCATGACAACGGTCGCACCGGAGAAGAACCATGTTCTCACCAACATCGCAGCCGAACCCGTGGAACGACCCGCGCGTGAAAGCCATCGAGTATTTCGAAACTGGCATGATCAAGCGCTTCG
>NZ_JBXAYG010000079.1:0-275 GCF_056782155.1 Dellaglioa sp. CoH-55-MRSF-9
GAGCGTGCGTTCGCGGTATTCCGAGCTGCTGACGTGCGTCAGCATCTTCACGTCGGCGAGATCGCTGGCAAGCGCCGCATTGCGCGCGAGAAACCCGACACGCAGCGCGGCCGACACCGATTTCGAAAAACTGCCGATATAGATCGTGCGGCGCAACTGGTCGAGCGTCGCGATGCGCGTGAGCGAGCGCGGCCGCAGGTCGGCCAGCGCATCGTCCTCGACGATGATCAGGTCGTGCGCATCGGCGAGCTGCAGGATGCGGTGCGCCTTGGCCG
>NZ_JBXAYG010000080.1:0-275 GCF_056782155.1 Dellaglioa sp. CoH-55-MRSF-9
GAACAGCTTGGATTCGGTGACAACCACAACGGCATCGGCGGCCGTCAGGCCGTTGATGGTGAGCTGGTCGAGGCTGGGTGCGCAGTCGATCAGGATCAGGTCGTAGTCGTCGACGACGCTGGCCAGGGCCTCGTGCAGGCGGCCTTCTCGGCCGGCTCCGGCGATCACGAGTTCGTCGCGCACGTAGCCGAGCGTGACGCCACTGGTGGGCACGACGTCGAGGCCGGGCCAGACGCCGGGAACGATGACGTCGCGGATGGTCTCAGGTGCGCGCG
>NZ_JBXAYG010000081.1:0-275 GCF_056782155.1 Dellaglioa sp. CoH-55-MRSF-9
GCTCGGCCAGCTGTGGGTCGACCTCGGCGCGCTGTCCGCGCTGCTGTTCCTGTCGGGCGGGACGACCAACCCGTTCGTGTCGCTGTACCTGCCGTCGCTCGCGATCGCGGCGGCCGTGCTGCCGTGGCACCTGATGATCTGGCTCGCGGCGTTCGCGGTCGCCTGCTACGCGGCGCTCGGCTTCGACTCGGTGCCGCTCAACATGGATAACCCGGCGAACCTGTTCGATTACTACCGTACCGGAATGTGGGCGAACTTCATGGTCAGCGTCGGGC
>NZ_JBXAYG010000082.1:0-274 GCF_056782155.1 Dellaglioa sp. CoH-55-MRSF-9
GTGTTGAAGCAGGTAGGAACACTCAGCTCGATTTACCCAGCGTCTGGCGTAGGCGCGATAGGTCAACGCTTGACTCCGACTACTAGCATGACGCTAGGTCCGGTGCAGGGACTGGCCATTGCCACAACAGCGCCGCTAACTGTAGAGGTCACCACACCAACTGCCGTTAACATCACGTTTAATGTGAATACGATGTTGGTGCTGGACGATAAGTACACGGCCGTTGTGATAACAAACTCGGCTCCCGTAGCTGCCAATTCACCTAATGCAGATG
>NZ_JBXAYG010000083.1:0-273 GCF_056782155.1 Dellaglioa sp. CoH-55-MRSF-9
CTCCTGATGCTGTTCCTTTGTCAGGTTCCACGTGAACGAGTTGGAACTGTGTTCGGTGAGAGCCCGCGAATACCGGATTTTACCGTCTTCCGAGAGCTGGGCGAGCAGTATGTTCACGCGGTTGCTGTTTTCGGCGTTGATTTTCGCGTAGCGCCCGACCGCACCCAGCTGACGCCACTGATCATCGCCGTCCGCGCCCTTGAGTAGCGAAATATAGTCGATGATCAGGACATCTACGTCGTAGGCGTTGGTGGCGGCCACCACCTCTTCCAT
>NZ_JBXAYG010000084.1:0-271 GCF_056782155.1 Dellaglioa sp. CoH-55-MRSF-9
TTTCCGGGGTGTTGACGCGCGGCACGTCGATACCCCATAATCGAGCTACTGACTTTTAACCAAAAGGAACCATCATGCAAGGCAACGCACATTTCGAACGCATCTCGCGCAAGGCACCGGCCCGCGATTCCGACACGGTGCGCACTCGCGAACAGGCGCGGCGCAAGGCCCGACGCGAAAAACACGACTCGCGCGGCAAGCTCGCGTAAGGGGCTGATGATGACGACGAATCCGCTTATCGCCGCAATCCCGGAAGGCGCAGAAGTTACCG
>NZ_JBXAYG010000085.1:0-271 GCF_056782155.1 Dellaglioa sp. CoH-55-MRSF-9
TATTCGTTCATAGTCATGTCCTCATCAACGTCGTCTGCCAACCTTGTTCCAAACATGCATCGTCCGGACTCCCGATGTTTCCACATGCAACCGCGTCCGGCGCGCAGAGNGCAAATGGCTGTGATCAACTGCTTTTCGATGATGCCGCAGTAAGTGCCGGATTCTTGTTCTTGTTCCATAATTCGTAAGTACTGCTCATCAAATGCACATGTACAAAAAAGCCCGGAACTTTCGTTCTCGGGCCCAGTTCAACCTAGTATGAGTATAGTGC
>NZ_JBXAYG010000086.1:0-270 GCF_056782155.1 Dellaglioa sp. CoH-55-MRSF-9
GTGCGCGTACCCCTGGTGCCGCTCTGGTCGAGCCGGTACGGCAGTCGGACGAAGGAGCCGGACGCACTGGTCACCGCGTCGCTGCCGACCGAGTCGGTCACACCGTCGTAGGTGTCGAGGGTCGCGATCCGCACCCGGCCATCGGCGGGGAGACCCGAGACGCTCAGCATCGAGTCGGACGCGGCGGACGGCTCGAAGTAGGAGCGGAACCCGGTCAGCGGGCTGGGATAGGCGCGCGGGTCGAACGGCTGCTCGACCGCGGTCCGCACC
>NZ_JBXAYG010000087.1:0-269 GCF_056782155.1 Dellaglioa sp. CoH-55-MRSF-9
GTCCCGGCCTACCTCGACGTCGGGATCGACAAGCTCCAGGCCCGCCTCGTGCGCCGCCCGAAGCGCGCCGAGGTGCCTGTCACCTGCGACGTGCAGCTGGTCGTCGAGTACTACGCCGCCCGCTAAGGCGAGCGAGACTCCCGCAGAACGGGGTCGCGGCTTCGGCCGCGGCCCCGTTTCTCGTTTGCCCGTTTCCCGTTCGCCGGGTCCATCCCGGGCCGGATTCCCGTACGCTGGGGGTCGTATGCCCGTCACGGAATGGAGGGGGC
>NZ_JBXAYG010000088.1:0-269 GCF_056782155.1 Dellaglioa sp. CoH-55-MRSF-9
TTCTGGAAGAGACGCCCCAAACCGTCATAATAATCATAACTTGCCATATACTTGCTACCTGCTGCTGCAGTCATAGCATGAGTGCGAACGTAATTCTGCGAAGTGCCGTCAGGAGACCACTGATAGAAGTACGAGGCAATAGGATTTTGGTTATGATCCTGCACATCAGATAAACCACCCAAAGCATTATAGAGATAGAAATCCTTAAAACCAGTTGCTTTTCTTATCTCCTTCAGCCCATAAGAAGGATTGTGAAGCCAGGTTGTGAC
>NZ_JBXAYG010000089.1:0-268 GCF_056782155.1 Dellaglioa sp. CoH-55-MRSF-9
TGGGCTCAACGTCCGATCACGTGTACGCCGAACACAACCCATTTGAGGATATGGCGCGGGTAGAGGGCGCGGGCGATCTATTCAACGGTGGTATTCCACAGTACACAAGTGTTCGGGACCAAGATACAAATGTGGATGCTATTCGCAGTTCCCGGGTGCATGAAGGTGATCCGTTTGCCAACTGGATTGATGTGGTGGGGCCCGATGGTACGGTAACCGGTAGCATCGCGGGTCCGGACCCGGACGAGACCCAGACACGCAACAAGGG
>NZ_JBXAYG010000090.1:0-268 GCF_056782155.1 Dellaglioa sp. CoH-55-MRSF-9
GCTGATCTCGATTCCGCACGCAGGTACGCACATCCCCGACGACATCGCCGCGACGATGACGCCCGACGCGCGCTTCGTCGACGATTGCGACTGGCATCTAGAGCGGCTGTACGGGTTCGCGGCCGATCTCGGCGCGTCGATCCTCGTGCCGTCGCACGCGCGTTACGTCGTCGACCTGAACCGTCCGCCCGACAACGAGAACCTGTATCCGGGGCAGGACACGACGGGGCTCGTGCCGGTCGATACGTTCGACAAGGCGCCGCTGTAT
>NZ_JBXAYG010000091.1:0-267 GCF_056782155.1 Dellaglioa sp. CoH-55-MRSF-9
CAAAAACCTTTCCGCGATGAGGCTCGTCTCCATTGAGCACAGCCAAAATCTTTGCCTGCGGGACCTCGACTATAGCATCCTTTTGGGGCAGATGGCCATCTTTTTCGATCTTGCCAGAAGCGATACCTTTGCTGATACCGCTGACCTTGAAAAACACGGGACGCCGGGCACCGTCTGGCTGCCCAATGGCGTAATCACCGACTTCAACTTTCATGCACCGCTCCTAAAACGAAAAACCCGGCACGGGGCCGGGTGTTGCGGTATGGC
>NZ_JBXAYG010000092.1:0-267 GCF_056782155.1 Dellaglioa sp. CoH-55-MRSF-9
AGCAATACGTGGATGGTGTGTACTGGTCGCACTTTCTGGATACCGGGTTCAGCGCGTTTAGGCCGTTCGCCCGTTACTTCCGCGCGATTTGTGCAGCGGTCCTGAAGAACCTTCCTGCGGTCTACCTCGAATACTCGGTGCGCACCGTTAGTGAAATGCTGCCTTGGCTGATCATGGTCACGGAATATGGGCCGCGCATGGCCGAACTGCGTGCGGCCGATAACCAGCTGCGGATGACGGCGATGACGCAGGGAGAAGACCCTGACT
>NZ_JBXAYG010000093.1:0-267 GCF_056782155.1 Dellaglioa sp. CoH-55-MRSF-9
CGCGAACACTTTGCCGCGAAGGGCGTGCACGTCGACCTGATCAAGCTGTACGGCTCGATGGAGCTCGCGCCGCTGGTCGGGCTGGCCGACGCGATCGTCGACCTCGTCAGCTCGGGCGGCACGCTGAAGGCGAACAATCTGGTCGAGGTCGAGTAGATCATGGCGGTCTCGTCGCGCCTCGTCGTGAACCATGCCGCGCTGAAACTGAAGCGCGCGGCGCTCAAGCCGATCCTCTACGCGTGCGAACGCGCGTCGCAGAATGGCGGT
>NZ_JBXAYG010000094.1:0-266 GCF_056782155.1 Dellaglioa sp. CoH-55-MRSF-9
GCTGCGCGCGCAGGTTGAACGCGACAGAGAGGGGCTCGTACCGCGCGATGAGCTGATGAAGCTTAAAGAACGCGTCACCAAGATCAAGGCACGGTTGAGCAAGCTTCAGCGTTCGTTCACGGATGCGCAGGAAATCACGCGGCTTGTCGCCTTCTCCGAGTCAATGGGCGATCAAGTCAAAATCCTGCAAGGCGCAATTGGGGATGAGATTACGGAAGAATCGTTCATCGATCACGTGAAGCAGATAAAATACGAGTTCGATACTC
>NZ_JBXAYG010000095.1:0-266 GCF_056782155.1 Dellaglioa sp. CoH-55-MRSF-9
GGCTGGGAACTCGACGACCCGCCGTACCTGAAGCCCTTGGGTTTCACGAGCTTGACTGCTCAAGAGCTGATTGCAAGCGGCCGGGCCCCGATGCTGCGCGTGACTGCCGAACACAACATGGTGAACAACCACCCCGTGTACAGCGCGACCGAAGTCAACCGTCTCTTGCAGTACGCGCAACGCATGCGTGATTTGGCGGATCGTCTTCAGGCCCGCACGCGTCACATCGTACAGCGGGAGTCGATCCGATGCGGCCCATGTTTGCT
>NZ_JBXAYG010000096.1:0-266 GCF_056782155.1 Dellaglioa sp. CoH-55-MRSF-9
GGGCGGTTCTGACCATTCCGGCAAGTACGAGCTGCGCCGTGTACAGACAGAGGCCATTAGCGCGTCCGAGGCACGGGCCGCACAGGAAGAGGCGCGGGCGGTTCTCGCGGCTCGGGCACGGACCCATGTTGATAAGCTGATGCCTGCTGTCTATAACGCGATTCAAAAGAAAGTGAAACGCGGCCTGTATTCGGCACAGGTAGAAACGCTGTTGCCCGAGGGGTCTGTCGAGAGCAGGGAAGCCGCAGCCTACTTGGTGCGAATTC
>NZ_JBXAYG010000097.1:0-264 GCF_056782155.1 Dellaglioa sp. CoH-55-MRSF-9
GTATGGCGATGGGAATCGCGACATTTCACGACAAAGACAAAAGACCCCTCTTTGACGATCATCCCGCGCTCGATTCGTTCTATTCGTTCCTGTACGAGCATAACAGCGCGCTACGGCTTACGGGCTGGCCGATGAAAATCGAGGGCCCGGACGAACCGACACTTACCGACTGGTAAGCGCATCATCCCGTACACAACCGCTAGGTGTTTCTACCTAGCGGCTTTTTGCGTTTCCGCTTGCGCAACGCAAAAATCACGTGTATAG
>NZ_JBXAYG010000098.1:0-264 GCF_056782155.1 Dellaglioa sp. CoH-55-MRSF-9
GTCAATTCTCAGTCACGTTTAAGCTATGTGTGCGGCAGTTGTGGTTCTGTCGGTGGCACTTCTGCCATGTCGATGCAGCGCTATGGTAGCACCAAGTGCAAAAACTGCAAGCAACGTGTCAGTGTTGAAGAAGCGCGTGCACGCTTCTACGCGGCAGGCCATACCCCTACATTCAGCGATACTGACTATAGTGGCGTAGCCACGCCTCTGAGTTTCATATGCGGCACTTGCAGGGTTGAGTCGGAGATGCCGGCATCTCGTGTC
>NZ_JBXAYG010000099.1:0-264 GCF_056782155.1 Dellaglioa sp. CoH-55-MRSF-9
GTGATGGTAGTCGCGTCGGCCGCGATCCCAGTCGCGTCCGCCGCCACCGCCCCAGATATTGACCGTGCCGTACACGGGGGACGGCGCGTACGCGTAGCCGGGATCGGAATAGTAGGGCTGCCCGTAGCCGTATCCGGCGTCCGGGGCGACGACGCAGCCGGCCAGCAGGGTGGCGACGCCGGCGGCAGCAATGAGCTTCAGCATGATGTTCTCCGTTCGTTGCGCTATAAGTACCGCGCCCGGGGATTGCCGGCTGTTTGCAAT
>NZ_JBXAYG010000100.1:0-264 GCF_056782155.1 Dellaglioa sp. CoH-55-MRSF-9
GGGTGTACATAAAAGTCCTTTTGGATGGGTCCATACAATCAAATTGCGGGCAGTTTTCAGCCATTTTCTCCATTATAACCTAGCGGAATCGTATTTTCAACTGTATGGGCACGGAAAGTTGATTTTCCTAGGGGCGTTTTCCGGCGCATACAAACAGGATGCTTGAGAATGGTAACAAAACGGGCCAAAAATGGGGCTCAATCGACTACATGTATGGGCACGATTTCCCCTTTTATAAAGAAGATGGACCATACAATTTACTAC
>NZ_JBXAYG010000101.1:0-264 GCF_056782155.1 Dellaglioa sp. CoH-55-MRSF-9
CCTCGACGGGCCTGCGCATCAACCAGCCGGCCGGTCATCTCGAAGCCGGCGAAACGCTGGCCGACGCCGTGATCCGCGAAACGCTCGAGGAAACCGCGCACCCGTTCACGCCCGACGCGCTCGTCGGCGTCTATCTCGCGCACTACGAGCGCCCCGGCAGTGCCGGCGCGACCTACCTGCGCTTCACGTTCTGCGGCACGGCCGGCGAGCCGATCGCGGGCCATGTGCTCGGCGACGGCATCGTGCGCACGCTGTGGATGACGG
>NZ_JBXAYG010000102.1:0-264 GCF_056782155.1 Dellaglioa sp. CoH-55-MRSF-9
TCGTCGAGCATGTCGATCACGAGGCTGTCCTGGCCGCGCGTCATCGCGAGATACACCTCGGCGAGCAGCTCCGAGTCGAGCAGCGCGCCGTGCAGCGTGCGGTGCGCGTTGCTGATGCCGAAGCGGTCGCACAGCGCGTCGAGCGAGTTGCGCTTGCCCGGGAACATCTGCTTGGCCTGCACAGCGTGTCGATCACGCCGCCGCAATGCTCGGTGAACGGCGGCAGGCCGAGCCGCGCGAATTCGGCGTCGAGGAAGCCCAGGT
>NZ_JBXAYG010000103.1:0-264 GCF_056782155.1 Dellaglioa sp. CoH-55-MRSF-9
ATGCAGGATAGTGGAATAGCAGGCCCAACCTTGAGCACCGCGTCATCGGGAAGTGCGTGCGGCCCCTTGTTCAGAGCATAACCGCCGCCAAGCTCGCAGAACAGGTACGGGTCCATCGGCACGTATAGACGATGTTCAGCATCATGGTCGATCATGGTCAGTCCTGATTAAGAGCGACAAGCGAATACACGGAGTTTGCGCCCTTCACCATAATGAAGGACTGCGCGTCGTCCACGAATTTGATGGTCACGGCGTCGCCGCACT
>NZ_JBXAYG010000104.1:0-263 GCF_056782155.1 Dellaglioa sp. CoH-55-MRSF-9
GGCATAGAGTGGTCAGGCTATGCGATACGTACGGAGATTGATGTCAGCGAACACCCAGCGGTAATCACGGCCCAGCACCAGCTGACTGCTTGGGTCAATAATTTGCTGACCGTAAATGGCAAGAAGGCACACACTCTGGAACACTGGCTACAGTGGCACGATATCCCCGTGGAGCTGTACGATTATTCATCGGAGCAGCAACGCCGGCTCATGCGCATGACGCGTGTCGCGTGGTGCCGCTGGATGAAGGAGCAAGTGTGAAG
>NZ_JBXAYG010000105.1:0-263 GCF_056782155.1 Dellaglioa sp. CoH-55-MRSF-9
GGTGTGAACTGCGGTATTATGGACCAGTTTGCTTCCGTATTCGGTAAAGCTGGTAGCTTGATCCGTCTGGATTGCCGTTCACTGGAGTATCAGTATTTCCCATTCCATCCGGAAGGTTATCGTCTGGTTCTGATGGATTCAGTTGTGAAACACGAATTGGCTTCTTCTGCTTATAACAAGCGTCGCCAAAGCTGTGAAGCTGCTGTTGCCGCTATCCAGAAAAAACATCCGCACGTAGAATTCCTGCGCGACTGTACAATGGC
>NZ_JBXAYG010000106.1:0-262 GCF_056782155.1 Dellaglioa sp. CoH-55-MRSF-9
TGGGCGAGCACACCGGACACGACATGGCCGGGCACAGCGGGCATGACATGGCTGGGCACGCGGGACACGGCGGGATGGCCGGGCACGCGGGACACGGTGACCATGTCGCCCAGTTCCGTCGGTTGTTCTGGATCATGCTCATCATCGCCGTCCCCGTCGTCGGTTTCTCCTCGATGTTCGCCATGATCCTGGGGTACCCGCTGTCGGACGCCGCCTGGGTGGCGTGGATATCGCCGGTCCTTGGCACGGTCATGTACGTGTG
>NZ_JBXAYG010000107.1:0-262 GCF_056782155.1 Dellaglioa sp. CoH-55-MRSF-9
TTGCGGTATTGCAGGAATTGACTGACCGCATCGTGCGCGGCGATAAGCTGGACAAAGACGTGACTCAGCAGCAGATGGAGTGGGTAGCACGCGCCCTGAACGTGCCGGCCACGTGTGTAAAGGACAACGGAAAGGATGGCTACTACATCGTGCATGCGGGTGGTGCTAGCGGTGTCCTTGACCCGATGGTATATTCGAGCGACGCATTTTATATTCAGGCAAAACTTCGCATGTCGATCAAACAGTGGTCAGAATTTGACGA
>NZ_JBXAYG010000108.1:0-261 GCF_056782155.1 Dellaglioa sp. CoH-55-MRSF-9
CCTTGCTCATCACGCTGGCGACCCATCGATACTGCCCGGCCTTGTAGTCCTCGCGCGCACGTTTGATCGTGGCCTCCGCGCCGCCCATATACTCCACCTGCTTCCTGGCTTCTTCGGCGCGCGGCAGCGGATTGAGATCGGCGGGATTGGCGTCGTACCAGCCGAGATAGAACTGGTAGACCGCCTTGGCATTGTGGCTCAGCGTGCCGTAATAGCCGCGTTAGGCCCAGTCGTTCGCCAGCGACGGCGGCAGCTTCAACT
>NZ_JBXAYG010000109.1:0-260 GCF_056782155.1 Dellaglioa sp. CoH-55-MRSF-9
GTGCCAGACACTTGATCCGCAATCTGCTGTTCGAGCGGGGGATTAGTCACCCACATGTTACGCAGATTCTGCAAAATCTCGGTCTTGATATCGACTTGTCCCTCGAACACATTGTCGATGGCATTTGTGTAATCCACGTAGTATGGATTAGCCGCTAGATATGGAGGCAGCAGAATACTGCGCGGGTAGCGATACCCAAGACGCCTGTTTTCTGTTGAGTCCGTCGAGGGCCAATCCACCTGATACTTATAGATTTCTTG
>NZ_JBXAYG010000110.1:0-259 GCF_056782155.1 Dellaglioa sp. CoH-55-MRSF-9
CTTGCGGTGCGCGTCGTGTCCGTTTCGCAAGATGTGAAGCTGAAGTCCGGTGTGGTAAAGAGTGTTGAACTCACGAAGCTTGATCCGGTTGCACGTATGTTCAAGCGTGCCGCACGCTTCCTGCCTGCTGCATTCCAGAATGTTCAGGCACCCCCGAAGCTGCGCCGTGGTCGCGCCGCAAGCTCGGATGATGAGTGAAAAGTTGTAGAAAATGCTTGACACGATTTCGGAAGAGTGTATAATTTTGCACCCTTCTGAG
>NZ_JBXAYG010000111.1:0-259 GCF_056782155.1 Dellaglioa sp. CoH-55-MRSF-9
CTGCCACTCTTGCGTGAAAAACACACGTTTTTCTTTTTCGCTCATCTTTTATCCTTCGTACGGGTCATCCCCGTTGTCGTAACATTGCTCGATACGCGCGGCCTCGGCTCGGAGTTCACGGGCCCTGTTCTCGTGATGCGGCACGCACTCACCATAGTCTGAGGCGTCGGCAATCGTCGCCTGATAGTCATGGTAGTCGGCGGCAACGCGCAGCGCTTCGGGCGACGCGGCCAGCCATTTGATTTCGTACTCGCTAAGT
>NZ_JBXAYG010000112.1:0-259 GCF_056782155.1 Dellaglioa sp. CoH-55-MRSF-9
AATCCGCGGCAGCCCGGACTCCGCCCGGTTCGCCAGCTCGATCAGCGGCCGCAGCATCTGCGGCGGCAGGTTGTCGACGACGTACCAGTCGAGGTCTTCGAGGGCGTTCGCGACCGTCGACCGGCCCGCGCCCGACATCCCGGTCACGATCAGCACTTCCTGCTGTTCGGCGTTCGTGTCGATGTCGGTCGCCACGTGCTCTCCTTCTCTGAACCGCGTGCGACCAGCCTACCGACTGACCCGGCGGCCCTAGACGGTT
>NZ_JBXAYG010000113.1:0-259 GCF_056782155.1 Dellaglioa sp. CoH-55-MRSF-9
GTGGAGGATTTCCGGCACCGTCACGGGATCGCCACGAGCCATTGCATCGCCGCCGCGAAGCCGAGATCGTCGAGCATCAGCGGGCGCAGGTCCGACGCGATGCGGCGGGTCGCGGCCACCGCGCCGCGCGCGAGCGCATGCATCGCCGCGATCTTGCGCGCGAGCGACGCGTCGTCCTGCGGCACGCGGTCGATCAGCCATTCGAGATCGTTCTTCAGCGTCGCGAGCGTCTGCGCCAGTTCGTCGTGCAGTTCGCGCG
>NZ_JBXAYG010000114.1:0-259 GCF_056782155.1 Dellaglioa sp. CoH-55-MRSF-9
CATTCGTCGTTTCCGCGGGCCAGTTGAACATTCCTGGCATCTCACGCGTGGGCACGTTGGGCGATCCGACTTATGGCGCTTACCTGTGGGGATACCCGGCCCAACAACTCGTCGTGTCGGCATTGGCGATCGGTCCCGCCGAGTGGGGCAGAGGCGATCAGGCGGCCCGCACTACTCGCGTAATCTCCGCCTCAAGAATGCTGCCGACCCCGTCGCGAGTAGAGCGAGACTCACGAACCAGTCTCGAGCGCCTTCAAGT
>NZ_JBXAYG010000115.1:0-258 GCF_056782155.1 Dellaglioa sp. CoH-55-MRSF-9
GACTCCATATCGCGCCGCACCATACGCACGATTCCAGAATTGGCTTCACCGTATTGCGTATACCAGTGTTCGAAGGTCATGCGTCCTCCGCGATCTTGGCAGCAATCATGTAGTCGAGCACGGCCCACAGCAGATGATACGTAGCCAGCTGGGTGTTGCCGCCCATGTTAATGGCCACGGCGTACAGCATGTTGAATGCAGCACACACATGCATCAGGATCGACGGAATAGACCTCATTGACCACACTCCTGTTTATG
>NZ_JBXAYG010000116.1:0-258 GCF_056782155.1 Dellaglioa sp. CoH-55-MRSF-9
CTGTTAGCGCGTTCAGGAACGCAGCTTCCACCGGGCTGTTTTGACTTGTTGGCCACTGGTATTTCTGGGCAGCGGACTCGCGCGCTACACCCACCGAATCGTCAAATTCTGTGAGAGGAAGATACGGAGCCAGATACACGCGGAAATCTTCAATGTCGGTGGACAGTCCACTAAGTTCTGCTGTTAGGCTTTCGCGCAACCACTCAAGCTGAGAGACCGGTGCTGTTACAGGACCTTCGTAGTGGTTCTGTGTAGATT
>NZ_JBXAYG010000117.1:0-258 GCF_056782155.1 Dellaglioa sp. CoH-55-MRSF-9
TCCCAATCGTCTGGGAAAAGCTCGTTGTACGAGGCTAGCCCTTCACGCATCAGCCAGCTCTCTAGACTATCAGCGCCGTCCAACATGCTGGTCACGAGCGCCGAGCACTCTTCGAAAAGGTCGTGATCGATACGCCCGAGCGATACTGTGCGTACAGCGCTTCATACCACATGAGGCCCGCTGCCTCCGTCGGAAATCTGTAAAGCTCACCGCAGATATAGCCGCTGCCACGGGCCATGATGCGATCTTGGGCCCACT
>NZ_JBXAYG010000118.1:0-258 GCF_056782155.1 Dellaglioa sp. CoH-55-MRSF-9
GCTTCGTGTACGACCCGGCCATGCGCGGCGTCGTCGGACTGACCGCGTCGTTCGGGTCCGACCAGTTCAACGACCACCACTTCCACTACGGGTACTTCCTCTACGCCGCCGGGGCGCTGGCGACCGACGACCCGTCGGCCGTCAGGCGCCTCGCCCCGGTGATGAACCTGCTGGCCGCGGATCTCGCCACGAGCGGCCGGAGCAGCTACTTCCCCGAGCGCCGCACGTTCGACCCGTACACCGGCCACTCCTGGGCGT
>NZ_JBXAYG010000119.1:0-257 GCF_056782155.1 Dellaglioa sp. CoH-55-MRSF-9
GGAACTCGGTGGTGTCGCTCAGCAGCTTGTGGCCGAACTGCGTGAGTTCGACCGCCTGGTTGTTTCGCGTGAACAGCCGCTGCGCGACCATCTCTTCCAGCTTCTGAATCTGCGCGGTGACCGACGACGGGCTGCGGTTTACATGAACGGCCGCATCCTTGAAGCGGCCGAGCTTCGCGACGGCGTGGAAGGTACGCAGCAGGTCGACGTCCAGGGTACGCGGCATGATTTGGTTTTTCCGAATCAGTGATTCAGGT
>NZ_JBXAYG010000120.1:0-257 GCF_056782155.1 Dellaglioa sp. CoH-55-MRSF-9
TTAGGACAACCGCGCTTTACCGATACTCTGATGATGCGGTGAGTAGCGGTACCGCGCTTCAACAGCCCGATCAGGGCATGTGCGCAGCGAGCGATAACCCCGGGAATTTCTAAATGCACTATAAAACAAACCGACAAAACCACGATTTCCAAATCGCATTCTTCCTCGTTGGTTCGTGCCAGACGGCGGATGCAGCGTACGGTCTGCTTCACGATCTGCGTCAGGACCGAGAAGCAGCGCTAGCCTCGGCGCGTGCC
>NZ_JBXAYG010000121.1:0-257 GCF_056782155.1 Dellaglioa sp. CoH-55-MRSF-9
GGATGGCCGGGCTGAAGAGCCACTTGCCCACCTTCGCCCACTCCCACGACGGGTTGGTGAACAGCGTCTGCCCGAAGTTCAGCAGCAGCACGAGGACCAGGGCCGCCGCGATCCACCGGCCCGGGTGCCGCAACGGCAGGACGGGGCGCTCGGCGAGGCGGCGCAGATCGATGCCGTCCGGCAGCGGGCTGGTGGCGGCCGGAGCCGCGACGGCGGCCGGCTCGACGGCGGTGCCGACCGCGCTCATCGCGCACCTC
>NZ_JBXAYG010000122.1:0-257 GCF_056782155.1 Dellaglioa sp. CoH-55-MRSF-9
GGTGGAAGTCCCGCCGGCCGAGTTCGCTGACCTGAACCTCGACCAGCTGGTGGCAGACGCCACCGCCGGCCGGGACGAGTACGACTTGAAACCGTACTTCTACACACCACTGACCACCCCGGCTGGGGTCGAGTTCCGGCACGCCGTCCTCCGTGACCTTCAAGCCGGGAATGTCACCGAAACGGTGCGAACGTTCGCCGACGCGATGCGTGGCATGCGCGCGTTGCTGGCGGAAGCTGACGGTCTTCGTTACCCGC
>NZ_JBXAYG010000123.1:0-256 GCF_056782155.1 Dellaglioa sp. CoH-55-MRSF-9
GTCGCAACCCGCCTGGCGCGCGCTGCGACATCTGCGAGAGCCTCCGCGGGAACGACGCGTCCAACATCACGCTCCCATTTGAACCGCGGCTGCCGATAACCGATGACGCGGCGGAAGCCGAGAACCTGCTCGCCGGCGAGACAGACCTGCCCGTGCCTCCAGGCTGGTCGCGCCCCGTTCGCGACACCATCCAGAACCTCGGAGGCGCCTCACCGTCCGCGGACTATCGGCTCACCGATCGGGGAGACCACATGGC
>NZ_JBXAYG010000124.1:0-255 GCF_056782155.1 Dellaglioa sp. CoH-55-MRSF-9
GTACTGCGCCCATGACGGCCGCTATCAATTTAGCGAGGATGTCATTGCGCTTTCGCTGCCAGAACGATTTCCGGGCGTCACGTCGGATGCCATAAAACACAGTGTCCCGTCTTGGGTCTGGCCTAAATACGGCTATGCACATCGCAAGGCCGATACCGGCTAGGCAGGCGAAGGGCGCCACTTGCCACGATTTGTAGTGGAGCGCCGCTTGCCCAATTCCAAACCAACTTACGGCTCCCGAAATGAACACAACCC
>NZ_JBXAYG010000125.1:0-255 GCF_056782155.1 Dellaglioa sp. CoH-55-MRSF-9
GTCGCCGATATCCCGCGTTTTCATCACCATGCTCGATCACCTCATCTGCGACTGCGACGGCGTGCTCGTCGACAGCGAAGTCATCGCCGACCGCGTGCTGCTCGACACGCTGTCCGCCACGTTCCCCAACCTCGATTTCGAAGCCGCCGCGAAGTCGGCATTCGGCCAGCAGACGTCGCGCTTCCTCACCTGCATCGAATCCCGCTTCGGCATCGAGATGCCCGCCAACTTCATCGAAACCATCGAGCACAACAT
>NZ_JBXAYG010000126.1:0-255 GCF_056782155.1 Dellaglioa sp. CoH-55-MRSF-9
CGCCCGATTGAGTTCTCTGATATCGATTGAGATTTCTCAATCGGCGTGCCAGGGTGGAGCACGTGGCATCGGAACCCCTCGGAGCGCGCTACTGGACGCTGTGGACCTCGTCGGCCCTCTCCAACCTCGCCGACGGGGTGATGAAGGTCGCGCTGCCGCTGGTCGCCATCCGGTACACCGACTCCCCCGCCCTGATCGCCGGCCTCACGTTCGCCTTCACGCTGCCGTGGCTCGTGGTCGCCCTGCTCGCCGGGG
>NZ_JBXAYG010000127.1:0-255 GCF_056782155.1 Dellaglioa sp. CoH-55-MRSF-9
GCCCTGAATGGCCGACTTAGTTGGAACGTTGATAGTCATACCCGGACAAATTTCGGACAACGGATCAGTTATGCCGTTATAGGCCATAAGTGCGCGCCACAAGCTTGTGTCTCCGTAGAACTTGTAGGCCAGCCCCGGAAGATTGGCCATGTCCAACATGCTCAACTGGTAACGCGACTGATTAGGAACGTTGAAGCGCACGTTCTTGAATCCGGATTTGAACATGTTGTAGTTCGAACCGGTATTGTCCACGGG
>NZ_JBXAYG010000128.1:0-255 GCF_056782155.1 Dellaglioa sp. CoH-55-MRSF-9
GATCAGCGCGGCGAAGCTGAGCGTGTACGCGTCGACGATCCACGCGAGTTCCGCGACCGTCGCGCCGAGGCTCGTGCGCATCGCCGGCAGCGCCACATTGACGATCGTCGAATCGAGCACCGCCATGAACATGCCGACCGCGACGAGCGCCAGCGTCAGGCGCTGCTCGCGCGCGGTCGGGTGGTTCGGTGTCGCCACCGAGACGGGTGCGGGGACGGAAACGGAATGGCAGTCGGACATGGCACCTCCAGGCAG
>NZ_JBXAYG010000129.1:0-254 GCF_056782155.1 Dellaglioa sp. CoH-55-MRSF-9
GAATAACAGCCAACCGGCGATTGCCCTCGATCATGTCTTCCACGAAATACCAAGGGGCGCTCTTCGCTTTGTTGATAACATCGACTTGTGCGTTCACCACCGCGATCTGCGCTGCCTCATCGATTCGGAGCTTCCGGATACGGCGGCGCAGTGCCGCGACTTTGAAATGCTTGGTGACTTTTTCGAACATGGGAACCTCCAATAATTTAGTGATTCCCATTATACCTACTTCGAGCGACCAGTCAACCCCGATG
>NZ_JBXAYG010000130.1:0-253 GCF_056782155.1 Dellaglioa sp. CoH-55-MRSF-9
GCGGTTCGGGTCGTACTCGAGACGTTCGACCTTTGCCGGGATGCCGTCCTTCGTGCGACGGAAATCGACGATACGGTAGTGCTGCTTGTGACCACCACCCTTGCGACGCGTGGTGATACGACCGTTGTTGTTACGGCCGGCGGTCGAGCTCTGCGAGTCGAGCAGTGCCGCGAACGGCTTGCCCTGGTGCAGGTTCTTGTTGACCACCTTGACCATCGCGCGGCGACCCGGCGATGTCGGCTTAACTTTAACG
>NZ_JBXAYG010000131.1:0-253 GCF_056782155.1 Dellaglioa sp. CoH-55-MRSF-9
TGCTGGTGTGTGGCGCAACTTACTGGCAAAGCGGCTGCCTTGTCGAGCCTGCGTCGGCGGCTTCCGGCCCCGTTTTCTCTGCATCCTCTTCGCCCGCGCCGGGTGCGCCGCACCGCGGATCGACGACGGTCGGCGTGATGAAGACGACCAGTTCATTGCGCTGGTCGCGCTGCGCGCGGTGCCGGAAAAGCGCGCCCAGAATGGGTATTTTGCCCAAGAGCGGCACGCGCGTCACATCGTTCCGGTTCAGTTG
>NZ_JBXAYG010000132.1:0-253 GCF_056782155.1 Dellaglioa sp. CoH-55-MRSF-9
AGTGCGTACCTCGCCTACCTGCGGTCCGTGATCGTGCTCGAGTACGGTCCGACCGTCCCCGCGCTCAGCACCTTCCTGCTGCTGCACGGGGTCGAGACGCTGTCAGTGCGGATGGACCGGCACGTGGCGAACGCGCAGGCCGTCGCGGAGTGGCTGGCGGAGCGGCCGGAGGTGGCGCGGGTGTACTACCCGGGACTGCCGACGGACCCGCACCACGCGCTGGCGCGGAAGTATCTGCCGCTCGGGCCCGGCT
>NZ_JBXAYG010000133.1:0-252 GCF_056782155.1 Dellaglioa sp. CoH-55-MRSF-9
GCCGGTGCCTGAGCCTGTGTCACCTGCGGATAAACCCACGATGTTGGGTACCCAACGTCTCCGGTGCTTGCCATGTCCGTCGAGATGCCGTACGCGTACACAAGCTGACCCAGTGATCCGCCATTGTGGTTGATGGTGTACTCAGCAACAGGCGATGGAGGTGCCCCAACAATCATGGCCCCGGTCGGTGAACGAGGAATCACGTACGAAATGTTCGGATTCGACTTCATGGCCGCATTAACCAAGTCCGAT
>NZ_JBXAYG010000134.1:0-252 GCF_056782155.1 Dellaglioa sp. CoH-55-MRSF-9
GACGAGATGCTCGCGATGGTCGGCGAGATCCGCGCGCAGCGCGACCGGCTCGTGGTCGAGCTCGCCGAGCTCGGCTACCTCCCGCACCGCAGCGGCAGCAACTTCGTGCTCTTCGGCGGCGTGGACGACCCGAACGCGGTGTTCTAGGCGCTGCTGGAGCGCGGCGTCCTCATCCGCGACGTCGGCATCCCGCACCACCTCCGGGTCACTGCAGGCACCGAGACCGAGACCACCGCGTTCCTGGAGGCGCTC
>NZ_JBXAYG010000135.1:0-252 GCF_056782155.1 Dellaglioa sp. CoH-55-MRSF-9
TTGTAGAGCTGAGTCGCCGATGTCATCAAACCTCTTTTCCTTTCACGTGTCGTTACTCCCTTAAGTCATGCCATTCATATCCCGTAGCATTTCTTTGCCCTATTCTCCTCTCCCTAATCCTCTTACTCCTTCTCCCTTTTTCTTTCTTCTTTCTCTTCTTTTTTCCTCTCTTTCCTCTCTTTCCCCCCTTCCCTCTTCTTCCCCCCTCCTTTCCTTTCTTCTTCCTCCTTCTCCCTTTTCCCTCTTCCTCTT
>NZ_JBXAYG010000136.1:0-251 GCF_056782155.1 Dellaglioa sp. CoH-55-MRSF-9
GATTAGCGTCGGGCGCCATGTCCGGCGGCAATGCAGGGTATCGATCCACTCCGCACTACCGCCGGTCGGGCATCAGCACTCGACGATATTCACCGCCAGCCCGCCGCGCGACGTTTCCTTGTACTTGGTCTTCATGTCGGCGCCCGTCTCGCGCATCGTCTTGATCACTGAGTCGAGCGACACGTAGTGCGAGCCGTCGCCGCGCAGCGCCATGCGCGCCGCGTTGACGGCTTTCACCGACGCCATCGCGT
>NZ_JBXAYG010000137.1:0-251 GCF_056782155.1 Dellaglioa sp. CoH-55-MRSF-9
TTACACTGTAGCTTTGAAATCGTCAGCATACGATCTGCTGATCAACATACGATGTTACATCACAATAGAGGTCTATACGATCTATAAACCTATAAACACGGTTACAGTCAGTCCTGACTAAACAGCAGCCGGCCTACCGCAGTCACGTTCTTGCAGACAACGTGACTGCGGTAATCCATCCCACCGGATTGTCTTCAAATTCTCCATGTTGCTGAATCGGCTAACAGCTTCTTAAATGATCGGTATTAGGC
>NZ_JBXAYG010000138.1:0-251 GCF_056782155.1 Dellaglioa sp. CoH-55-MRSF-9
TGCGAGTTCCCCCTCAGTCGTTGACGTCGCCGAGCAGCGCGAACAGAGCGTCCGCGTCCGGTGCGTCGATGAGCTGCTGCACATCGTCCTCCTCCGAGAAGAGGATGGCGATCTTGCTCAGGATGTCGAGGTGCTCGTTGTTCTTCCCGGCGATGCCCACGACGAACCGCACCTCCTCGCCGCCCCAGTCGAGCGGCGAGGAGTAGCGGATGAAGGAGAGCGCCGAACGCACGATCTCGTCCTTGGACTCG
>NZ_JBXAYG010000139.1:0-250 GCF_056782155.1 Dellaglioa sp. CoH-55-MRSF-9
GCGGCCGGCCCGGTGAAGTCGGCGGCCGCCAGCCACGCCGCCAGCCTGGCGTCGTCGGCGGGGGTCGAGCGCTCGGCCGCGCGATCCGCGCAGCCGGCCGCGATCGCCGTCACGTAGACCGCGAGGTCGCTCAGCTCCACCTGCGAGAAGCCGCGGAGCCGGGTGGCGAGCAGCGCCTCGTCGCCGTCGCCCGGGTGCACGACGAAGGAGCCGCCGTCGCGGCCGCGCCTGGTCTCGACCAGCCCCGCTT
>NZ_JBXAYG010000140.1:0-250 GCF_056782155.1 Dellaglioa sp. CoH-55-MRSF-9
GTTCCTCGTGCTGGTGACGCCGCTCGGCGTGGAGATCGGCGGCAACCGCAACTGGATCCGGATCGGCGGGTTCGTGGGGCAGCCGTCCGAGGCGATCAAGATCGCGCTCGTCATCTGGCTCGGCGTGGTGCTGTCGCGCAAGCAGGACCTCCTCGACGACTGGCGGCACGTCGCCCTCCCCGTCCTCCCCATCGCGGGCGCGGCGATCGGCGTCGTCGTGCTCGGCGGCGACCTCGGCACGACCGTCGTC
>NZ_JBXAYG010000141.1:0-249 GCF_056782155.1 Dellaglioa sp. CoH-55-MRSF-9
TCTCGGACCCGAATCGCGGGGAAACTCGTGGCCGGATCGTGACACATGCATATCTCTACCTGCTGAACGACTCGGAAAAGCTGGTGGAGGTGAAGGCCGATGACGACTTCGCAGAAGTGAAATGGGTGCCGCTCGGCCTGCTTGATCCTGCCGAGATGTATTCTGATCACTACTGGATCATCCACAAGATGCTTGATTCGCTGCCTGTAGATTGATATTGACGAGCAACAAGGAGTGAAGTAATATGTC
>NZ_JBXAYG010000142.1:0-249 GCF_056782155.1 Dellaglioa sp. CoH-55-MRSF-9
TTCCAGAACGCCGGGTGCGTCACCCGGCTGTCCGCCGGCTCGAAATTGGCCGCATCTCGCATCATGTCTTGCTCCGCATATACGCTGCTAAGTACTACGCGCCGGTTTTTTCGGCGAGCCGGCCGATGTACCAGGCCGAGAATTTTTCGACGAGACCTTCCGTGTACGGCGAATACGGGCCCGGCTCGTACGCGCTGCTGGTCGCGCCGCGCTGCGAGAATTCGACGAGCGCGCGATCCTGGTCGTTGG
>NZ_JBXAYG010000143.1:0-249 GCF_056782155.1 Dellaglioa sp. CoH-55-MRSF-9
GTTACCAAGACGCGTAAACATCTCGATGATTTCGTCGATTTTGGTGGGTTCTGCGCTGATCAGCATACTCATAAGTTACTCCTAGACAGGGGACCATCCCCATCTAAAATTATGGAGTAATTACGGGCCGATGTCAAGTGCGTATGCATCCGCAACGGGTGCTTGTTCATCGGTCACGCACTGGCCCTCGACGTACCATTCGTGAATCTGAAATGATAGCACCACCAAGTTCTCGGGCAACCCATATCC
>NZ_JBXAYG010000144.1:0-249 GCF_056782155.1 Dellaglioa sp. CoH-55-MRSF-9
CGCCGGATGACATCGCGGCGCTGCGACTTCCCGTGCTCCTGCTCCCCTGGGCCGGCGACCCGGGTCACCCGCTGTCGACCGCCGACCGGCTGCACGAGCTGATCGCGGACTCCGAGCTGTTCGTCGCCGAGAACGCGGCGGACGCGGACCCCTGGCGCGACCGGGTGGACGCGTTCCTGGGGTGAACGGCCGCACAGCGACAGGTGAAGGACAGGTGAATCGGGCCGTCCCGGGTTGACCGGCCGCCCG
>NZ_JBXAYG010000145.1:0-248 GCF_056782155.1 Dellaglioa sp. CoH-55-MRSF-9
GTTCGAGATGCATCCAGTGATACTTGCGCACCCGCTCGATGTCCTTGTCGCGCAGACCCTTGAGTCGGCGGATGTCAGAGTTGTGGCGCAGGTCCGCGAGCTTGACGATGATCGAGTCGAGACTCGACTTCACGCGCTCAACGTACACGTCCAGCTCTTCGCCCGCGATCTTCGTGAGATTCCGGATTCCGTTGATCACACGGTCCGAGAAACCCTCGCGTCGCAGGAACGAGTAACCTGCTTCATGT
>NZ_JBXAYG010000146.1:0-248 GCF_056782155.1 Dellaglioa sp. CoH-55-MRSF-9
GGACGTGTACGCGAGCACGGTCAAGGAGAAGCGCGCCGCGCTCGCCGCCGACCCCGCGTCCACGCCGCCGGTCGCGGTCCCGTCACAATCCGCTCCCGCGGCGCCGGAGGCCCGTCCGGCGCGATAGGCTCGGTTATCCCATTCACCCGACCGAGCGGAACAGAACAGTGCTGCAGACCACAGATCCCGTCGTGAAACCTGACGACTCCGTGATCGAGGGTCTCGACTATTGGCGCACGCTCCCGATC
>NZ_JBXAYG010000147.1:0-248 GCF_056782155.1 Dellaglioa sp. CoH-55-MRSF-9
GCTCGCGATCGTCGGCACGCTGACCGACCCGATGCATCTCGCCGCGCTCGACTTGCGGCTGTGGCTGCAGGGCACGTCGATGTCGCACCTTTACCAGCTCACCGGCATCACGCTGCCCGATACGCCGCCGTACGCGACCGAAGGGCGCTTGATCGGCAACTTCAAGCCGCATGCGAGCACCTTCCGCTACGAGAACTTCAACGGTCGCGTCGGCGGCAGCGATCTCGGCGGCACGCTCACCTGGGCGC
>NZ_JBXAYG010000148.1:0-247 GCF_056782155.1 Dellaglioa sp. CoH-55-MRSF-9
GCTGAACTCATGCCCGAAAAGCTGCTGGAGCGCGCGGCGCGTGGTGAGCTTGCCGGCATCTACGATAAGATCGATGGGTCGATGGTGAGCACCTCGTATTCGCACGACGACGGCTTTGCGTGGCGCTCGAAGAAGTCGTACGTGTCAGATACGGTTCGAGCGTTCGAGCGCGAGGTTCCCAAAAACATCGCAGATTTTGCGCGTGTGGTTGCGGCCTCGGACCATACGGCCACCTTCGAATTCGTGG
>NZ_JBXAYG010000149.1:0-247 GCF_056782155.1 Dellaglioa sp. CoH-55-MRSF-9
GTCTTTAGCTGCGCCTTGATCTCAGCGCGTTCCTCATCGGTCTTTGCCGAGATGTAGGCTTGCCGCAATTTCTGACCTGCGCGGAACGCCTCGGCCAGTGCCTTGTCGCCTGCCGCAACTGACCAGATTCGCACTTCGTGAGCAGAGTAGTCGT
The DNA here is from genome assembly GCF_056782155.1 of Dellaglioa sp. CoH-55-MRSF-9. The sequence goes on from NZ_JBXAYG010000149.1 coordinate 155, forward strand.
ATCGAATCATCAGGTATCCGGGTGTGGATACGAACATCTTCGTGATGATCTTTGCGAGCTTTCCCCGGCTCGGAATCTGCTGAAGGTTAGGTC
>NZ_JBXAYG010000150.1:0-247 GCF_056782155.1 Dellaglioa sp. CoH-55-MRSF-9
GCGATACACGCGTTCTCCAGCGAATCGTACGCATCAGCTTTCTGATGTTTCAGACTCGTGCATTCTTTTTTGAGAACCTCCAGCATCTCTGCTAGCTGCTCATCAGTTTGTTCCAGCATCAATCCTCCTTATAGATCGGGTCATGGGAACGGTCCCGAGCGCCCCGTACCAGTGCTATGCCGATCATCATTTTACACAAGCCGAATGCGATTAGCAAGACCGCGATAATGGCACCTGTCCTCATTTC
>NZ_JBXAYG010000151.1:0-246 GCF_056782155.1 Dellaglioa sp. CoH-55-MRSF-9
GCACCGTGTGCCGCCGTGCGGAGCGCTCGATCGTCGCGCTCGGGCGTAGCGACACGCTCAATGACGCACCGCGGCGGTACGTGAACCGGCTGTCCGACCTGCTGTTCGTGCTGGCGCGCGTGCTGAACCGCGCCGGCGGCGGCGCCGACGTGCTGTGGGAGCGCGGGCGCGTCCGCTAGCCCGCCGTCGCGTTTTTGCGCACTGCGACAATTTGCCCGGGGGACGTCCGTTTTTAAACATGTATTG
>NZ_JBXAYG010000152.1:0-246 GCF_056782155.1 Dellaglioa sp. CoH-55-MRSF-9
GTCGTACAGCGCGTCATAGTTCTTCCCGAAATGCTTCGGAAACAGGAACGAGGTCGCGATCGTTTCCATCACTTCCTGCTTCGACTGCGCGGCGCCGCAATACGCGTACAGGAAATGCTGGCCGAGCCGACCGGCTTCGTCGGCGAGATCCTGCACGCGGAACGCGCGGATCGACTGCACGAGATTGGGTCGCACGGTCGTGAAAAGGCTCATAGGCTCCTCGTTCGATGAAAGCCCGGGCTCGGC
>NZ_JBXAYG010000153.1:0-246 GCF_056782155.1 Dellaglioa sp. CoH-55-MRSF-9
CGAGTTCCCTGAACCTCCGGACGGCACGCAAGAGTATTACCGTGGCGCGAAGACGTTCATCGTTGATGATGAGGAAGGCGGCTTCGTACTCGAAGTGTGCGGCGGCATCAACCACGAAGACGGCGTTATCGGCCTGTTTCATGACTGGATCAGTGTATTCATCGACGAGCCGCACGGTCACGAGTACGGTTGGTTCCGATTTGAAGGGGAATGGGTGAATAGCCCTCTGTACGTAGGTCTTACGCC
>NZ_JBXAYG010000154.1:0-245 GCF_056782155.1 Dellaglioa sp. CoH-55-MRSF-9
TCGTGGGCCCGCGGCGGAGCGTGGGCGAGAGGCTGCCGTCGGCCTCGCGGACGCGCGGGGCGACGATGCCGATGCCGGGCTTGCGGAGGACGGCGAGCATCCGCGGGGCGCAGTCCGGGTCGAGCGTGGCGTCCGGGTTCAGGATGAGCACCGCCTCGGCCTCGGGCGACGCCGCGACGGCGGTGTTCATGCCGGCCGCGTAGCCGCGGTTGGTGGAGCGGATCACCGTGCAGTCGGTGCGCCGC
>NZ_JBXAYG010000155.1:0-244 GCF_056782155.1 Dellaglioa sp. CoH-55-MRSF-9
TGAGGGGGGCGCAGGCGGGCGCCCGCGCACACCGGACTGTCAGGAATCGCCGCCGGATTCCCCGCGGAACGGCACCGCGAGAGCGCGTGCACACGACTTTTCCAGGGTTCGTACCCGAGTCGTCCAGAGTAGGCGTCTAGCGTAGTCGGACGACGGCAGAGATCGCCGTCATGTGCTGCGCCGTGCGTCCCCCCCCCCCCCGAACCCCCGGACGTCACCCCCCGAAAACCTGGTGCGGCACACC
>NZ_JBXAYG010000156.1:0-243 GCF_056782155.1 Dellaglioa sp. CoH-55-MRSF-9
CGCTGGACCTTACTGCACTCCGCAATTGGGATGTACTGTTGGTCCAACTTCTGGAAACTTCGCAAACGCGTTTCGACGAGCAGCGGATGCTGTTGACCAGCGATCAAGAAGAACAGACCCCGGCTTTGTCCGAATCCGAGCTGAAAGACCCTGTGTTTAGCCCAAAGATGAAAGACGTGCTTAACACCGTTTCTGGCTCCAGTGGGTCGCTTCCGAAGCCTGAGGCCGGTGCTCCATTCACGC
>NZ_JBXAYG010000157.1:0-243 GCF_056782155.1 Dellaglioa sp. CoH-55-MRSF-9
GATGGTCGGCGACCAGCCGACCGGCGAGGCGGGCTTGGACCCGTTCCAGGTCGGCGCTGACATCGACCATCCGATCGATCGCCGCCGGGTCGACGGAGTAGTCGTTGCCGAGAACAGACGTGTAGTAGTCCCGGCCGACGCGGATCCGGTGGCGGAACCCGGCCTGCGGATCCAACGGCGGCAAGGCGAGCATCGACTTCCGATCCAACTCGATCAGCTGGGTCGGGCTGGCCTGCAGCGATC
>NZ_JBXAYG010000158.1:0-242 GCF_056782155.1 Dellaglioa sp. CoH-55-MRSF-9
GGTAAGAACCATGAAATGTCCCGTTGACGGCGAGACACTCCTGCTCTCCGATCGCTCCGGAATCGAGATCGACTACTGTCCCGCCTGCCGAGGCGTTTGGCTGGATCGGGGCGAGCTCGACAAGATCATCGAACGCTCACTGACCCAGAGCCCATCGACTGGATACGCCGCCCCGGCTGACCCGCAAGGATGGTCGGACCCGAATCGATCCGGACATCACAACAAGAGCGGCCACGGAAACG
>NZ_JBXAYG010000159.1:0-242 GCF_056782155.1 Dellaglioa sp. CoH-55-MRSF-9
ATCAGGAATCCCGCGTGACGGGTCGCCGTGCCAGTGTGCCAACGCCCAGGTCGCTGGCCGCGGCGGTCGTCACGGAAGGAATCAGTCGAACCCTCAACGAGAAACGTCAGCGCGGTCTCCGCGCCAGAACACAGCTATCCAAAAACCGCAGCGCCGACACACGTACACGTCATTGCGCTCACCAAGCGCGTGAACCTGACGCCGGAGCCGCTCCCGGCCGCAGCAGGAGCACTCCACTGACT
>NZ_JBXAYG010000160.1:0-241 GCF_056782155.1 Dellaglioa sp. CoH-55-MRSF-9
GTTCGTGGAAATTGCGGCCCGCGAGTTCGGGATGCGGCTTCGACCAGCCGAGAATCACGCGGGACGACTGACGGACGCGATCCGCGCGCAGCATCGTCGACGTGGCCGGATACGGATGACAGTCGAGACACAGCGGTTGCAGCTTGCGCCGCGCGTCGATATGCGCGAGCGTTTCGACCGAGCGGCCGTGGTTGGCCTTGCCGGCCACCTTGTGATGCGACAGCACGACGCGCACGTCGAG
>NZ_JBXAYG010000161.1:0-241 GCF_056782155.1 Dellaglioa sp. CoH-55-MRSF-9
GGAAGAACGCGCGCGTCATGATCGCGTTCGCGTCGATCGGCTTGACCGGCGTGTCGCCGCCGCCCGGCCCGTCGGGCTCGTTCAGCATCTGCCAGCCGGCCACCGCGACCGCGAAGCCGCCGCCGATCCGCAGCGCTTCCATCGAGATCCCGAAGAAATGCAGCACCGGCGTGCCGGCGAAGAACGCGACCATCAGGACGACGGACGCGTTGAACGCGACCTTCCTCGCGAGCAGATCCCG
>NZ_JBXAYG010000162.1:0-241 GCF_056782155.1 Dellaglioa sp. CoH-55-MRSF-9
TCCTTTTCCAGTTCGACCAGATTGATGCCAGCCGCCGAAAGCCACATCTTGAGTGGCACTGGCACCCCATCTGCGGCCGCGCGTTCCAGTGCCCCGAGCGGGTTCTCGACACCAATCGCGGCAAGCGCCTCACTCATCTTTTCGTTGAACTGCTGTTCCGTACATGCATATGGGTAGGAACCCAGCATATACAAGATGCTCTCGTCCCGACTCGTCGCCGTACTCGTATTTCGGTGCGTGC
>NZ_JBXAYG010000163.1:0-240 GCF_056782155.1 Dellaglioa sp. CoH-55-MRSF-9
CTGCTTACCGTCGTACGAGTAGAGCGCGTCGAGCGCCTTCGGGTAGTTCGCGGGGTCGATCGCCGAGCCGACCGGCTCCAGCAGGCCGTTGGACGCGTACAGCTGGAAGTTCGGGCCGTTCATCCAGAACACGTCGGGCAGCGTCTTGGACGAGCCCTGGGTCTGCAACTTCGTGAAGTAGTTCTGGTACGGCGTGATCTGGGGGGTCACCGTGATGTTCGGGTACTGCTTGTTGAAGTC
>NZ_JBXAYG010000164.1:0-240 GCF_056782155.1 Dellaglioa sp. CoH-55-MRSF-9
CGTCATACCGCACTGCTCGCCGAACGGCTCTAGCCGCCGTACCGGTAGTTCGCGCTGAAGTTGGCCAGGAAGATCGCGACCGCGATCCAGACGACGATCGCGATGGCGACGCCGACGAAGCCGAGGATGATGCCGGTGAGCCAGAATCCCCTGGCCTGCGGCTCCTTGTTGCGCCCGATGAAGCCGAGGACGATCGCGGCCACGGCGAACAGGAACCCGATCCCGTAGACGAAGTTCAGG
>NZ_JBXAYG010000165.1:0-240 GCF_056782155.1 Dellaglioa sp. CoH-55-MRSF-9
GATTCTGGGGATGAATCGATGACTATTACTGTTGCGCAGAGAGCGCGGTACTTCCGCGAGCAGCTCGGTTTGACGCAGGAACAGGCCGCCGAAAGGGCGGGCATGTCCCAAGCGTCGTGGAGCCGCCTTGAGAGTGGTGCCAAGAAGCCGACCGTCGGTGACGTGCTCGGCATGTCGTGGGCGCTTGGTGTGCCGTTCGACACGATGCGCGGCACGGGAGAGATCCGTTCACGCCTTCTG
>NZ_JBXAYG010000166.1:0-240 GCF_056782155.1 Dellaglioa sp. CoH-55-MRSF-9
GCTCCCGGCGCTGCGCCACGCCAACGGGGACCCCGTGGTCGGGATGCCCTACTACTTTCTGGGCCGCGACCCCGTCACGGGCGCGTACCTGCCCGAGAGCGTCCTGGTCTGCATCGACATCCTCCACGTCGACTACCGCGTTCCGGACGGATCCGAGTACTTCGACCTGGCGAGCCTGGTGCCGGAGGAGACGGCGGTCCGGATCTCGCGCACGCTGAACGCCGGCCTCCAGCTGGCCGC
>NZ_JBXAYG010000167.1:0-240 GCF_056782155.1 Dellaglioa sp. CoH-55-MRSF-9
AAGTTGGAGAACACCTGCGCGCCGCCGCCCGTGTAGAACACGTCCGGGCTCGCCGAATACTTGCGTTCGACGGAGGCGTCGAGCATCGCCTGCAGCGAGCGGTCGCGCGTATGCGACAGATAGTCGAGCGCCCAGCGCGACAGCCCGTCGATCGGATCGGGCTTCACGCGTGCGAGCTCCGCGTTCGACAGGTTCGCGTAGCGCGCATGCAGGTCGGAGACGATCTGCAGGTACGTGATC
>NZ_JBXAYG010000168.1:0-238 GCF_056782155.1 Dellaglioa sp. CoH-55-MRSF-9
CGATTCGCATGATGGGTTCGGCTTGCTGGCCACGATCAATGCTGGCCAGCCCCTGACGTGGACGGACGACGGCTCGGTTACTCCGGTCCCTCCGCTTCCTGCGTCGGGCAACTGGCCGATTCGTTACAACTCGATCGATCCGGCAGTCGGCGGCTCGCTGACAGTCAACGTGTTCTACGCGGAACGCCAGCAACGCATCGACACAAATCCGACCCGCCTGCAAATTGGGTAAAACATG
>NZ_JBXAYG010000169.1:0-238 GCF_056782155.1 Dellaglioa sp. CoH-55-MRSF-9
CTGCTGGACTGCGATAATAGTTTCGAGATGCGGGGCCAGCTGCTTTAGCAGGGCGCGACGCTCCACCAATTCCTCCATCATGCGACGCAAAACCTTCAGTTCCAGTTTCTTGCCCTCGAACGGCTTGGGTTCACGCGGCAGCTCCAGCATTTCCTTGTGCGCTTTGGCCAGAGCACGAAACTTTTTCTGATTCTTGACGAGACAGCTCTGTTCTTTCTCAAGCTCTGCGAGGCGGACT
>NZ_JBXAYG010000170.1:0-238 GCF_056782155.1 Dellaglioa sp. CoH-55-MRSF-9
TCGTTGACCTCGTCGGATTCCTGGTGCTCGTCCAGGTACCAGACGTTCCACTCGTCGAACGAGATGGCGAGCCGCTTGGCGCTCTTGCGCTTGCTGCCGACGTGGTCCGCCGCGGCCACGACGGTGTCGATGAAGTACTGCATGTCCACCGAGGAGGCCAGGAAGGAGCCGAGGTCGCCGCCGCGCTCCTGGTAGTAGGCGTGCGCCGAGATGAAGTCGACGTGGTCGTACGCGTGCT
>NZ_JBXAYG010000171.1:0-238 GCF_056782155.1 Dellaglioa sp. CoH-55-MRSF-9
GCGTCGCGATCGATGCGCTGGACGCCGACATCCCGATCCGCACGCTGCGCAACATCAGCCTGAATCCGAATTTCGGCGGCGAAGTGATGACCGTGAGCCTCGGCTGCGAGAAGCTGCAGCCCGAGCGTCTGCTGCCGCCGGGCGCGATCCCGGTGACCGCCGACGGCGCGACCGGCAACGGCGGCGTCGTGTGCCTGCAGGATGCCGCGCACGTCGGCTTCAATTCGATGATCGACTC
>NZ_JBXAYG010000172.1:0-238 GCF_056782155.1 Dellaglioa sp. CoH-55-MRSF-9
GTTAGGTCCCATCGACGCGAGACGGCCGGTTACCACCGCCCATACCGAATAGTCAGGCCGCAGGTGATTGTCCTTGGCTGCGTCCATGTTCGTCGTAAGCCGTTTGAACCAGCCCTTCGCATACGTGGACAACAGCTTCGTCAGCGCCTGATAGTCGCCGTACAGACCAACGATCTTGTTCTTGTCGCGGTAATGCGCAACGAATTCCTTGTCGATGGCATCTGCCCCGGTCTTCGTC
>NZ_JBXAYG010000173.1:0-238 GCF_056782155.1 Dellaglioa sp. CoH-55-MRSF-9
GCGTGGCCTTCGACCGCGACGGGCCCGGACTCGCCCGCGGTCTGGAGGCCGCCCACTCCAGCGCGCGCGTGCTGCACGCGGGCGGCGACGCGACCGGCGCGGAGATCCAGCGGGCGCTCGACGCGGCCGTCACTGCCGCGGGCATCCGGGTGGTGGCCGGGGCGTTCCTCCGCGACGTGCTCGTGACGGACGGCGCGGCCTCCGGGGTCGCGCTCCGGCTGGCCGACGGCACGGAGAC
>NZ_JBXAYG010000174.1:0-236 GCF_056782155.1 Dellaglioa sp. CoH-55-MRSF-9
GTGCTCGACTACGCGCTGCACCTGTTCGGCGAGCCGCAGGTCACCGCGGTCTCGGCCGTCACCCACTCCGAGCTCGGCGCGCGCGGCCGCGGGGGCGCCAAGAGCGACAAGCAGCACGTCGGCTCCGCCTACGAGGTGGAGGACCTGGCCAGCCTGCTGCTGCGCCTGGAGGGCGGCGGCTCGATCGTCCTCGAGACCAGCTGGGCCGCCTACCGGCCGGCCGGCGACGAGTTCGG
>NZ_JBXAYG010000175.1:0-235 GCF_056782155.1 Dellaglioa sp. CoH-55-MRSF-9
ATATAGCAGGCTCAGTTTCAGGAGTCGGCCACACACCCGCGCCAAGGGGCCACGTAGGGTCCGCACCGGATACGCTCTGAATCACCAAGTCGTCGATGAAGTAACTGACGAAGTTCGAGGCAAAGAGCTTGAGGCGGTTAGCAATCTGTCCTGTGGTGAAGTTGTCAGCGCTCCACGTCACAGGAATATCTTGCTGAACGGTAGCCCCGTTAATCGTGTACGTTGCGCTCATCAT
>NZ_JBXAYG010000176.1:0-235 GCF_056782155.1 Dellaglioa sp. CoH-55-MRSF-9
GGTCAGGAGTTGCGGTGACGCCGTCGAGCCAGTCATCGAGGACGAGTACCCAGTCGTAGTCATAGCTGAGCGGTTCGTTCGGGTCTTCGATGATGAGCGGTCCTTGAAGTCCGCGGTCGAGTTGCGGGCCGACGTGCGGGTGGAACCAGTAGGTTCCAGGAGCGTCGGCAGTGAAGTCGTAGTCGAACGACGCTCCGGGGCCGATCGGCTGCTGCGTGATGGGTGGGACACCATC
>NZ_JBXAYG010000177.1:0-235 GCF_056782155.1 Dellaglioa sp. CoH-55-MRSF-9
GATGTACATCACCGGCTGGCACTTCTCGGGGAACCACTATCAGTACAACGCCCCGTGCTCGGGCAACGAGCGCTGCATCTCGGGCCACTTCCTCGAGAACATCACCTTGGCAGACCACCCCGGTGGCGGAGCCGACTTCGGGGCCTTGACGTACCGCCTCACTGAGTAGGAGAACAACCATGAACCGCAGGATCATCGGAGTCGTAGCAGCCGTGCTGCTTGCGGCGGTGGGGAC
>NZ_JBXAYG010000178.1:0-234 GCF_056782155.1 Dellaglioa sp. CoH-55-MRSF-9
GGCGAAAAGGGCGTCACGCTGGCGCAGGAGCCCGGAACTCCGCTCGGTATCGCCAACGCCACGGATGGCGGCATTGCGCGTCTCAAGTCAGAAGGTCGTATCGTTCACAACGTCGATCCTGCGGCGCTAGTCAAGCCGAACAAGGCACAGAAGACGAGCCGTGGCACCGAATGGGATGCCGTAGACGTTCTCGAAGCACGCTACGGGCTCACGATTGGCGACGAGGTGGTCGAT
>NZ_JBXAYG010000179.1:0-234 GCF_056782155.1 Dellaglioa sp. CoH-55-MRSF-9
GCTCCGCCAGGAACTCCTCGGGCTTCTCGATGTGGGGCGAGTGGCCGCAGTCCTCGAACACCACCTCGCGGGTGACCCCGCCCTCCGCCTCGTAGCTCGCGAGCACCGCGCGGATCTGCTTCAGCATCGGCTGCGGCGGTGCGACCTCCTCGCCGGGCCAGCCGGGGATGACGCCGGCGGCGCCGAGCTGGTTGAGGTCGAAGAAGGACGCGTCGTTGACGATCGCGTCGAGGG
>NZ_JBXAYG010000180.1:0-234 GCF_056782155.1 Dellaglioa sp. CoH-55-MRSF-9
CCTAGATACTGCTCCAGCGACTTGAACATGGGACGCACCTCACGGTGATACTTCTTGTTCATCTTCATCTTCCTCAACTAGTTCGTTCATGGCATTCATCAGCCGCTGTTCGACTGACGCAGCCCAGTCATCATATTCGCTCCACACCGCGCGCCGCACGATGCACAGCGAATCCTCAAGCAAACTATACAGATCAGCAGCGTCCATGTCAATTACGTTTGCTCTTGGCGATAC
>NZ_JBXAYG010000181.1:0-234 GCF_056782155.1 Dellaglioa sp. CoH-55-MRSF-9
GACCGCGCGAGCGCGCCGGGGCTCGCCAATTTCCTGACGGCCCATTATCTGTCGCAGAGCGACGACGGCCACTCGTCGTCGGCGACCATCGAGCGCGTGCTGAGCGACCGCTCGGCGGCCGCGTTCCTGCAGGCGCTGCCTGCCAGCGTGCTGAACGCGCCGTCGGTCGGCGTGACGGCGGACAACATCGGCACGCCGTACACGCGCGCATCGTGGTGGCGCAACATCTTCGAC
>NZ_JBXAYG010000182.1:0-234 GCF_056782155.1 Dellaglioa sp. CoH-55-MRSF-9
ACATCAACCGCATCTACCAAATGATCCAGACTGATGTAATCGATATTAGCGATCAGAGTCATCACTATCAATGCTTGTCTTTCACTATCAGTGAGAACGACAAGTTCCTGATCATCACCTATGTCGTAATCAGGCTGTGATATCATTTGGATAACCTCGATTGGTACCGTAATATTTCCAGAATGACTTCTCTGAATTAACGGAATGTTCTTTGTTTTCAATTCTTCATTAAAT
>NZ_JBXAYG010000183.1:0-233 GCF_056782155.1 Dellaglioa sp. CoH-55-MRSF-9
GCACAACGTCTGCAATCAATTGATAGCGAGAAATAACATGGCATATCAACAAGGCTTCGCAAACGTCTTTTACTCGGCAGCTACCGTGCAAACGGGTGCGGCAACGGTGACTAACGTTTCGGTACCTTGGGACACGCAGTTCCGAGGTCAAGACTACGTGGGTCGCCCATATGTTCTGATTCAACCGAGTTTGGGACGAGACCCGGGCCTATATGTGTTTAATGGGACGCAGT
>NZ_JBXAYG010000184.1:0-232 GCF_056782155.1 Dellaglioa sp. CoH-55-MRSF-9
CCAGACCATGACACTTCTCAGGCTCAGCGTTCCGTACTTCGCCTGCAAACGCGTATGCTCGGAAATAGAGCATGAGAAGAGGATCACCGTTACCCAGCGTATCATTCGCATGCCACACGGGCCGCAGCCCCGCAGGGTCTAGGTCGAGACAAAGCTCTTCGCGCAGCTCACGAGCCATTCCGACATCGGCACGTTCAGCTTCGAGCTTGCCGCCCGGAAGCACGTACAGACC
>NZ_JBXAYG010000185.1:0-232 GCF_056782155.1 Dellaglioa sp. CoH-55-MRSF-9
GTACTGGGTATTGGGTCAGCCAGCGCCGAAGAAGTTTCCGCCGTCCGATCTTCGCGAACTGAACGGGTGATTCGATGACACCCGGTAAAGCCGCCCAATCACGCGAACAGCTGCAGGCCGAGTACCGCTTTCTGAAGAAAGTGCTGCTCGGAAACGGCACCACCAGTGTGGTCATCGCGCTCACCTGTGCATGGCTGGTCGTCACGCAGCGCGTCATCATCATGCCGCCAGC
>NZ_JBXAYG010000186.1:0-232 GCF_056782155.1 Dellaglioa sp. CoH-55-MRSF-9
GCGCATCGGTCGCAGGTGGCGTGGCCCCGGCATCGGTCTCGGCAAATGTTGACGCTGAAGATCAAGAAGACGAGGAAGAGGAAGACGACGAAACCCCGGCTCCTAAGTCGAAGGCAAAGGCAGCACCGGCAAAGGCAGCAAAGGCTCCGAAGGCAGCAGCTGCTCCGGCAGGAAAGCCGGGCCGCAAGGCAAAGGCAACGGATGCTGACGCACCGGTTGCAAAGCGCAAGGC
>NZ_JBXAYG010000187.1:0-231 GCF_056782155.1 Dellaglioa sp. CoH-55-MRSF-9
CTTGCGTGGTGTCACTCATGCGTTGCAACCTCTCCTTCGAGGATTCACAGTGGGTTGCACCATCGTGGCGAGCCACCGACCCTATTGTCAATGGCCTGACCTCAGACTTTTTACCGAAGCGTCGCGCGCACCGTTCTCACATGTCCCGCGCGAACAGGTCCTCCCAGGTCTCCCGGCGGATCACGGCCCGCGCCTCGCCGTCGCGCACGAAGACCACCGGCGGCCGGCGGT
>NZ_JBXAYG010000188.1:0-231 GCF_056782155.1 Dellaglioa sp. CoH-55-MRSF-9
TCCGAAAACCGGTCGCTAGTTCAACGTTACGTGCGTGCTACCGGGGCAGTCCCTCTCTGATCATGGACTTCGTTCTGTGCATTCTGTGCGGTCTCGTAATTCTCGGCTATCGCTCGGGACACTGGTGGCCGCTGATCTTGGTCGGGAGCTTCACCCTTTTGTGTGTCGTGATCGATGTGTGGAAAGAGTATAAGGAGGACGCTGGTGGAACACATCGTACATGAATTGGCC
>NZ_JBXAYG010000189.1:0-231 GCF_056782155.1 Dellaglioa sp. CoH-55-MRSF-9
CACCACCGCCGACGACCCGAGCCGCTACCGCGACCCGGCCGAGCTGGACGAGTGGCGCGCGAAAGACCCGATCGCCCGCGTGGAGGCCCACCTCGCCGCCGAGAGGCTGCTCACCCCGGAGCGCCTCACCGCCATCCAGGAGCACGCCGACCGCGTCGCGGCCGAGATGCGCCAGGGCGTCGTCGCGCTCCAGGACCCGGACCCGCTGTCGGTCTTCGACAACGGCTACGC
>NZ_JBXAYG010000190.1:0-230 GCF_056782155.1 Dellaglioa sp. CoH-55-MRSF-9
GCCGAAGCGCGTGCGTAAGCCTCGCGATAGTAAATAAGCAGAACAATGGAAGTGTGGCCGAGTGGTTTAAGGCTCCGGTCTTGAAAACCGGCGAGGGCTTTGTCCTCCGTGAGTTCGAATCTCACCGCTTCCGCCAAGTTTTGGTGATTGTGCAGTATGCGGGTAAAAATAGGTAGCCCGTACGTGAATCGTGTCTGGCGCTCTACTTGAGTTACCGGACGCTGTGGTTG
>NZ_JBXAYG010000191.1:0-229 GCF_056782155.1 Dellaglioa sp. CoH-55-MRSF-9
GTTCTCCAGCACGTTGAATGCCTTCAGAACTCCATCCACATTCGTGAACGCCTGCTTCCATACATACCACTTGGAGCATACATTTTCTGTGTGGATAAACAGCGGCCGATCTTTCACCGTTGGATACCGATGAAACAGGTATCGAGTTGGTTCCTGTGCCCGTGTGATCTGGACAAAATCAGGATCAGTGGACCAAGCGAGCTGCGTGCTCCGGTTTACCGTATCGTAC
>NZ_JBXAYG010000192.1:0-229 GCF_056782155.1 Dellaglioa sp. CoH-55-MRSF-9
ATTCAGATATGCGCGAACTCGCGAATATCATGCAGGCTCTTCAGCAGTACTACGATGGCATTCAGGGCAAGAAGCCTAAGCTGCTCAGCGCCGATGATGTGGGCACTGTATTCGCTAGCACCGTCAGCGCCGACGAGCAGTTGGCCATCGACTTTATGGTTGCCGCGTACTCGCGCAATTACGCGGATGCCTATACAGCACTGCTCGATGTTCAAGATCAGTTCGGATT
>NZ_JBXAYG010000193.1:0-229 GCF_056782155.1 Dellaglioa sp. CoH-55-MRSF-9
GTGCTCTTCACCGATCACGTTCGGGTCGATCTGGCGCGACGTCGAGTCGAGCGGGTCGACCGCCGGGTAGATACCAGCGAAGCGATGTCACGCGACAGAACGACGGTTGCGTCCAGGTGGCCGAAGGTCGTCGCCGGCGACGGGTCGGTCAAGTCGTCCGCAGGGACGTACACGGCCTGGACCGACGTAATCGAGCCCTTCTTGGTCGACGTGATGCGCTCTTGCAGCT
>NZ_JBXAYG010000194.1:0-229 GCF_056782155.1 Dellaglioa sp. CoH-55-MRSF-9
TTGTGGTATCAATTGATAGTGCGATCGCTTCTGTAGCTGGTTTTGCTATGGTCGGTTGTGGTGCGGCCAATGTAGTTCCTCAATTAGTATCTTTTGCGGCCCACATAAAAGGGATGGCAGTACACAACATCATTAGTTTTATTAATGCTCTTGGATATTCCGGCATACTTCTTGGTCCGGTTATAATCGGATTCATAGGAAAACGCTACGGTTTGCATGTGTCATTTAT